>JAYEFP010000234.1:0-5097 GCA_034715975.1 Candidatus Bipolaricaulota bacterium
CGGCTCAGGCAGACAGAGCTGATCATTGAGGCGCAAAAAAAATCTCGCGGGTGTTGGAGATTCCATTAGAACATCCAAAGAGAAGCGAGGGCAACTGATGGATGCTGTTGAGCAGTTGGTGCCTGAGGTAGGGACCAAGGCCGCCTGTGCAGCAATGGGGGTATCTCGTGCCAGTGTGTATCGCCGACGAGCAAGGGAGGCTGTTCCGCCGGTGGAGAGCAAGAAACATCCTTCTCCACCCCGTGCATTGAACGAGAAAGAGACACAGGCAGTGATTAACATCCTGCACTCGGAGCGCTTCATGGACCTGGCGCCGCATGAGGTGTATGCCACCCTACTAGACGAGGGGATATACCACTGCTCCATCCGCACCATGTACCGGATACTTGAACAGAACAAAGAGGTGAGGGAACGGAGGAATCAGCTTCGTCATCCCGTCTACCAAAAGCCGGAACTGTTAGCGACAGGACCGAACCAGGTCTGGTCATGGGATATCACCAAACTGCTGGGGCCGGTGAAATGGAGCTACTTCTACTTGTACGTGATCGTGGACATCTTCAGCCGCTATGTAGTGGGATGGATGGTCGCCACTCGTGAGTCAGCGGCGCTGGCCAAACGGTTGATCAAGGAAACGTGCGAAAAACAGGGGATCGAACCAGGACAACTGACGCTTCACGCTGATCGTGGCTCTTCCATGAAGTCGAAGCCGGTGGCAATGTTGCTCGCAGACTTAGGGATTACTAAGACACACAGCAGACCGTATACCAGTGATGACAATCCCTACTCGGAAGCGCAGTTCAAGACGCTTAAGTACCGGCCTGGGTTCCCAGACCGCTTTGGGTGTATCGAGGATGCTCGCAGTTTCTGTCACGGGTTCTTCTTCTGGTACAACAACGAGCACCGGCATACAGGGATTGGTCTACTCACTCCAGACATGGTCCATCATGGACAGGCACAAGAAGTACTCTCTGCTAGGAAGGAGGTGTTACTCGGTGCTTACCAAAAGCATCCCGAGAGGTTTGTCCGCAAGGAACCGTCGCCGCAACCGTTGCCCGAAGCAGCGTGGATTAACCCACCGCAGGCACCAACAAGCGATCAAATACTACACAAAATTCAGCCGACGGGTGTCTCAAAGCCATTGACATATTCCGATCTCTGGAACCGTAGTCTATCTTGGAACTGTACTCAACGCTTCGTCTATCTCATTTAACGATGTCTCCAAGCAGGTGAAGTTCGAGGTTCCGTCAATGGGAATTCGACTGGAAGGTACACTTGATGCCTCCGAGACAAGGATCACAGGCTTTTGGTATGTCCTCGGAGCACCGGCGCAGGGATTCGGCTGGGATGTAACCTTGCAATAGAGCTGTAGTAGCGCGGAGCATCAGGAACGTGGTGTGCCTGGCTGTCATACCAGGAAAGCATAACGTGGTTATCTAGGAGGGCTTATGATGTATGCTAGTCGTTTACTAACTGTTGTAAAGGTTTGCTCCTTGTTATGTTCCTGGCGCTCTTCGTGCTCCCGCTCTTGGCCGCATGCGACCTCATTGACCAGCTCCTTGGCCGCGGAATCCCCGGGGGAGGAACAGCGAATGCTCCGCAGGCAGTAATAACGCTCCAGATCAATGATGGGCTTGTCAACCAAGGGCTGAATCCTGATCTGCGTCCGCCGTTGATGTATGACTTTAGGGCCATGAATTCTCTCGATCAGTACGGCGATCCTATCCACAAGCCACATTACGAAGTGGCCTGGGACTTCGGAGATGGAGAGACTAGGGGATTCGAGTGGAGTGATTACGTCACGAGTCACCGTTACTGAGAGGAAGGAACCTATGCAACTCTCACCGTGCGCGAGGCATCAGGATATGGGACCACATCTGACACGGCGCAGATGCCGATCACCATTGGTCCGGCATGGCTGGAGATTATCAGCTGGACGACGGTAGCTCGCACCGACGGTCAGTTTGATGTCACAGTTGTCGTCCGTAACCAGAGCAGTCAGGCACTGGGAAGATTGCAGGTTGATCTGCTCGCCAACGGAGCGCTTGTCTCAACCGTGCTAGTAGCCAATCTTATCGGCAAAACGCCTGATCGTGTCTCACCAAACGGAACGTATACGCTGAGCGGCGTGACTAATCCGTGGACGGGTTGAGGGCTCGTTCCTCGTGGTGCTATGCGGTTGCAGACTAGCAAGTGCATTGAGATTCTCTTGTACGCTGGTGGCGAACGATAGATGGAAGGGAGCAAAGTTCTGTTTGAGGCTAGAACCCTCTGAAGAAGAGGTGAAGTGAAGAAGTTGATATCCGTTTTCCTTATTGGAGCTAGTGTTATTGCTCAGCCACTGTGATCTGTTGAGTATGATCCCCGGATGGGACAGTGGAACGGGCGGTGGTGCTACGCCGGGAACGGTCACCACAGCATGGATCGACTTCTCGTTCTACGGGACGGTACCCAACAAGAGCACCCGGATAACACGAACTGGAGCCTCGGCACGCGCTTCACTGCGGGGAATAAGTCAACCTCCTACGATGCGGCGACACACACTCTGACTGCAACATGGAACGGGGCCGACTACTCCAACACGCAGATGACAATTGAGTTCAACAATACAGAAGACTTTGTCTTGCACTTCTACGCGTGTCAGACGCTGCTCTCGTGGGGCTGGTGGACGACCTATGAGATCGAAAGCTATGACGTGTTTGCTGTCGCAGGCAGCGATGGCTACCGCCACTTCAAGCTCAGTGGCGCAACCACTCACACTATTCTCACCAAGTGCGTCTACAAATCATGGTCGAGCGCGATGGGCTCAGAAGCTTTCCCGTACTATGCGTTGAAGGATCAGTCTGTGGACAATCTGTCGAGCGATGCCGATAGCTTCATCGAGATCATCGTGAACGGCGGCTAGAAACCTACGAATTGATGTCAAACCATCAACGTGGCAGTCTGCCTGTTCTGAAAAGCGAACAGGGCTAACACGCTACAAAGGTGAGGACGTTGTTTGCGTAGCGTCGGGTCTTGCCTGCCCCGTGGAGCTCTACTCCACTGGGGTGCCCGACGTTGAGCTTGTGGCTGTTGAGGTAACATCCAACGTGGCAAGCGAGCCGCCATCAACGTGGCAGTCTGCCTGTTCTGAAAAGCGAACAGGGCTAACACGCTACGAGGGCGAAGACGTGTGCTTTTCCAGCCACGCCTCGACGTCGCTTAACACCTGATCGTGCTCAGGCTCGTTGTACACCTCGTGGTACAGGCCGTCGTAGACCTTGAGTGTCTTGTCGCTTGAGCCGATCATATCGTACAGAATGCGTGCACCATCCGGATCGACCAACCTGTCTGCCCCGCCCTGCAGGATCATGATCGGCAGAGTCATTCGTGACGCCTCTGTTGTGACACGCTGCATAGTTCTCACCAATTCGTAAGCGAGTCGCGCGGTCGTCTTTCCGTTGTAGACCAACGGATCATCGACGTATGCGCGCACGACCGAAGGATCCCGCGACACACCTTCCGCATCGAGCCGCATCACGCCGATTGTTGGTGCCAGTGTAGAGAGGATTCGCGCTATGGCGATCGTCGAGCGCGAGACATTCTTTGGTACTACCGCGCTTGGACCAGAGAGGATCGCTCCCGCGAATGCAGACTGATGATCGAGGAGGAACACGGCAGTGATCAGCGCTCCCATGCTGTGTCCAAGCAAGAAGAGTGGCTTATCAGGTTGCCACAAGCGGATCATCGCAAGATATTCGCCAAGCACTTCAGTGAAGTCAGAAAATTCCCTTACATAAACCCGCCTGCCATCTGACTTACCGTGCCCAATGTTATCGAGCGAGTAGACAGCGTAACCCATGGGGAGGAAGTGATTCACCACGTTTATGTACCTGCCGCTGTGTTCGGCGAGTCCGTGTGAGATGAGAATCACCGCGCGGGGTTCGGCATCGGGCAACCAAGATTGATGGTAGATCCTCGCTCCGCGCACGCCTGTGAAGAAACCATCCACGTGCTTCATGCCACCCACCGATCGACTGTATCGAGAAGATCCTGGACAAGCTCAAAATACTTTCCAACGTGCACTCCATCCATTAGCGCATGATGAACCTGAACGTTAAGCGGCATTGAGATGCGCCCGTCACGCTCCTCGTATTTTCCCCACGCAAAGCGGGGGACGGAATCAGGGGGATCGAGCGGGACAGGGTGAACCATCGCTGTGAACGCGATCCATGGAAGCGAGGTCATGAACAGAAAATCGTCCCGGTCCGGCTCCGGCCACACGGAGTTGGCTGTGCGTGCCTGCTCGATGCGTACCTTCGCTCCTGTGGCGAACTCCGCAAATGCTTCTACGTACCGCAGAGAGCAGAAGCGAAACTGATTGCCATCAGCAAGAACGGTGATCGAAGGATGGACCACGCTGTACTCCGCAACGCCATCGCCCTCCATCCGCTGGCGGAAGGCAGGGATAGCGTTTGCCGCCCGCGACAGCACGTACACCAACCCAATGGTGAACGATGTTTTCTTCTCTTTCGCCGCAATGCGCAACGCGGTGACATCGACGTTTGCCGTGATGCTGAAGTAGGGAAAGCCGAAATTACGGAACAGCTCGTACGCCTCACGGCGTGGCCAATTATCAATATCGATACGCTTCCCGCTTTTCTCTGTCATTGTGTCTCCCTTCGCGGTGGAAGCTTACGACATGAAGTGGGTATCCAGCAAAGAGAGCCGGTTTCTGGCAGTATTGGGCAATGGATTAAGCTACCGCACGTAACGGAATCCCCCTCGCAAAGGCGTGAAACAGTGATACGTAATGAGTGAAGGGCAAGAATGGCAAGAGCATTCTCTCGCAGAGCCGCAGAGCACGCTATTTGGGAGGCAAAGAACAAGAGCCATGTTTTGGGAGGCTTCCCCAGCTAATGTGTGTACAGCGGCTAAAGCTAAATTGGGCTGAAAAGGCGCTTCGCCGTTTGCGGTTGATACCAGGGTATCCACTGCAAGTAACGAGGCGCCCAGTTGTTAGAAATCGCTGATGGAACACGATGCTGCGTAGGAAGGCAACTGGTCAAGGAGCAAGCGAAAAGAACGCCACCAGGAAGTTCCTTAGCTCTCTCGAATTTC
>JAYEFP010000235.1:0-5077 GCA_034715975.1 Candidatus Bipolaricaulota bacterium
GAGATTGAGCTAGTGCAGCCGGAGCTGATCATCCCGGTGGGAGGGGTAGCGATCAAACATTTCCTCGGCAAGGTGCGGCTCGATGACGCCATCGGGCAGATCTACGAGAAGGATGGACGCTCGATCATCCCCCTTCCGCACCCCTCCGGCGCAAACATCTGGCTGAATCGCTCCGCCAGCAAGGTTCTTCTACAGAAGGCATTGCTGTTGGTAAAAAAGGAAAGAAAGGGACGAGGCTGCTCTTCTCATTGACTGAATAGACACCTAGTACAGCCGCGGGAGGATTGGCGGTGAGATGTTGAAGTGAACCCCTGCGACTGGACAACATGTGTCTTGCAAAGACATCAGACAATGCTGGATGATGAGTGATGAGCAAATGAAGAACCTACTCCTATAAAGGCCTATCTGTTGTTGTGCTGTGATAGACAGGACGCCAAGGAACGCTTGATCTCGCTTTCAAGTCTGGAGCGGGCAGCCCACTCGAACCTCCCATCACACCACAAATGACGGAGGCTCCACAATGCAGTGGGATGTCAGCAAGACTGCTGCTCTTCCGAAAAGCTCTGCTGTGCTCCGCTTGGAGCATTCTCAGCAGGCATCAGAGCTGGTGAGAGAACTTTCCGGAGTGCAGTTCCCTGCTTAGATCGTCTGATGGGCCTCACAGGCAGCTCAACTATCGGTCAACATCCGGCTTTCTGCGAAAGAGTTTCTTTAGTGCACGTCGTCGCTTCTCAGCCCGGTTTCTCCTCTTGGCGCCGCGTGTAATGTCCTTTGGGATGCGGGGTTTGGTGGGGCGTGAGAGATCTTCCAGCTTCTCTCTCAAGTTGCCTAGCGCGATCTGTTTATTGCGATACTGGCTGCGTTCCTTCTGGCAAGCAACGACGATCCCCGTAGGCAGGTGACGGAGCCTTACAGCAGTCTCGCGCCGGTTCACATTCTGGCCCCCGGGCCCGCTGGAACGAAACGTCTCCACCTCGCACTCAGCGAGGAGATCTGCATCAGATTCGGAGATGATGAAGGCTGCCATGGTTGACCTCCTGTCGATAGTAATTGATCATTGCTCGATAAGCACCACCGATAGCCGAAGTTCCTGCGGACGCTTGAGAGTTCGCCTCATGGACCAGTGTCCGGCAGTAATCCCAACGAAAGAAGTTGCTCGCGTAGAATGAATATCGTAGCAGGATTGGCCCAGCTATGATCCTTCATTTCGTCAATCACCGAAAGAACCCGCAGCGCCGATTCCTCTGGAGACACGTGGTCCAGTTCAACGAGCTCGTTCACAAGCTGGTAGCTCTCCGTAGCAAGATTAGAGCGCTGTTCGATTCTTACGGGCCAGCCCAACTCAGGGCTGAACCAGAACACACGTTCCCGGTCAAAGACGCTATTGTGATTCTCACTGTGGTCGATGATTAGCATCTTCTTGCAGCAGACGAATTTCCCCGCTGCCACATCTGCGTCTACACATGCATCTTGCATCACAGTCATCTGCTTACTGCTAGCTTCCCCAAAAGGGTAATCCGGAATCTGCCAATTCTCCTCCGCTTGCGCTCCCTGGGGCAAACTTGCCCAGCGAGCGGCGTCCTGGAACTTGGAGTTGTATCCCTTAGCAGTGAGCCCGCCAAGGTGACGCAATACTGTTGCTAGAGTTACTGTTGTCTGGCCATTTGCGTGAAACACCTGCCCGAGTACGTCAAACTCGTAACGATACAGTACGCACGTGCTTTGAAGCACATAGATTGTAGTAGTGGTAGTAAACGAAGGAGACTGTTCCATAGATCCCTGCCACACCCAATAATCGCCAGCCTCCCATCCGCTTGCCAACAGGGCAACACATGGCAAGATAGCTAGAATGGTCAACACAAAAGCTGCTCGTGCTAACGGCTGCTTCATCGTGATCACCTTCAAGCTTATCCTAACCACAGAACACGAGTTCTGCAAATCCGCAGCGCCAATATGCATAATGATATGGTATTGAGTTTGTTAAGGAAACGAGGAGCCCAAGAGTATGGAGTGGCCAGAGTGATTTCCGAGTTGGTAGACGCTTCCGACTTTTTAGAAGCAAACCTTGGTCCTGAAGCACACCCCCCCGGTGGGTTATACGAATGCTGTTAGCCTCGCCTTGGCTTGCTGACTCTGAGCATATCGGTTAGTTGTACTTGGTGGGATCTGTGGTAAAATGTATATACAATCGCAATACAAATTCACCAGCGGGAGGTGCTTCATTATGCCTAAAACAGCGGTTATTTCAGCCAGGATTGACCCCAAGCTTAAGCACAGTGCAGAAGAGGTGTTCAACGAATTAGGCCTGACCACCACACAGGCTATCACGTTGTTCTACAAACAGGTAGAGCTTGAGCGCGGTCTGCCCTTTGCAGTGCGGATACCCAACGATGTGACCGTGAAAGCGTTACAGCAGGCAAGAACACGCCAGGAACTTAAGAGTTTCAACACGTTTGACGATCTATTCAATGACCTGGGTATTTGATGAAAACTATCAGGCGGACAGCGCAATTCAAGCGGGACGTCAAGCGATTGCAGCAGCAATGCAAAGACTTGGAGAAGTTAAAGAGTGTGCTTGAGCGCCTGGTGAAAGAAGAGGGATTAGCGTTGAAGTATCGTGATCACGTCTTGGTTGGGCAGTACAAGGGCACGCGAGAGTGTCATATTGAGCCCGACTGGCTGCTGCTCTATGAATTGGCTGAGAGCGAGATCGTGCTCATCAGAACAGGTTCACATCCAGATTTGTTTAGGTAACTCCAGAAGTAGGCCCGTGAGGGAAGAAACAGAGCAAGCTCATGCGAGCGGCTCAATCACCGACTACGGAAGACACTTAGCTTCCGAACCCCGTATGAAGTATTCTTCTCCATACATACCCTCTTGATAATTGCACTTGGGAGTTGAATCCAAGTCTTGTGACAAGAGGCGAATGATGCGGTAGCATCAACAAACCTCTGAACCTGCTAACCGCAGGGGAATACAGAACTTGCCGCAGTGGCAGATCCGTTGACACCTGCGTTACTATCAGGTAGCCTTCCGTCCTAGACTGCGAGCAAGGAGAGGGGAAAAATAAAGGTCTGTTCTTATCTCGAAGTACGAGGACTGGTCAATCAATCGGGAATCGGTGTTGCCACGCGCAATACTGTACAAGCACTCGTTGAGCAGGGAGTGGAAGTGACGAGCGACGCGGCAGGCGAATACGATCTTCTGCACCTGCAGTGGATCGGGCCGCGATCGCTATACTATGCACACCTCGCGCACAAACGCGGACGACCGGTTGCACTCACCGTACATACGACACCCGACCTCATCGAGGGTGCATTCACCATGTCACACGCGCTCGTGTCACCATACCGTCGGTATCTGCGCTGGTTCATACGCCATGTCGATCTGCTTATCACACCATCGCAACAAGCGACGGAAAGCCTACGTCCACTTGCCCCCGGCAAACCAATCCATGCCTTCTCCGGTGGAATCGATCTCGACCTCTTCTCGTTCGATGAAGAAACTCGCGTCGAATACAGAAAGGAACACGCCCTTAGCCGTCCAACCGTTCTTGCCGTTGGGCAGCTGATCCCGAGGAAGGGAATAGAGACATTCCTTTCCGTTGCCCGCATCCTTCCGGATGTTGACTTCCTATGGATTGGACCGCGGGTGAGCCCCATTCTCTTTTATAACCCTCGCTTCAACAACATCCTACGGAACTGCCCGGCAAACGTTCGCTTCCTCGGGTTCGAGGCCAATATCGAACGGGCATATTGTGGCTGCGATCTCTTTTTCCACCCTTCGCACGCAGAGTCGTTGGGTCTTGTGATACTGGAAGCAGCCGCAGTCGGCCTTCCACTCGTCGTGCGCAGGCTCCCTGTCTATCACGCCTGGCTGAAAGACGGCGTGAACTGCCTGATGGGTGAGTCTGCACGAGAGTTTGCGGCCGCAATTTCCACATTTGTGTTCGACCGGGCGCCATCCATCTCCAGTCTGGAGATTGCCAAGTGCCACTCGCTGCACACGGTCGGCCACAACCTCATCGCTGCATACGAGGAGGTCCTCAGATGAGTGAGCGCGTGTTCGTGATAGGTCTCGACGGAGTAGGCTTTCCCCTCATCAGACCGTGGTTGGAAGAGGGCCATCTACCTCACTTGCGGGATCTATTCTTCCAAGGAGCCGCGGGAGAACTGACAAGCATAATCCCGCCGCTCACCGGCCCAGCCTGGGCCACGTTTCAGACCGGCGTCAACCCCGGCAAACATGGAGTCCTTGGCTGGACGAAGCGGAATGGGTACAACATCTCCGTGGTAAACGGAAGCGACATCAAGTATCCCACACTGTGGGAACTGGCAAGCAAGAACGGTCGCCGCGTGGTGAGTATCGGTCTCCCTATGACGTATCCGCCGCGTGTGGTAAACGGGGTCATCATCCCCGGAATGCTCACCCCTAAAAGCGATAAGGCCCCCTCCTACCCTCCCGAGGCGTATGAGGAACTCCACGCTGCCGTGCCCGGCTACCGCTTCTTCCCCGAGTGCTCACACCTCCTCACCCTCAGAGGAAAGGTGACATCACTGCGTGCCAGCGTGCGCGGTCGGACCGAGGCTGCGGAACACTTCCTCAAGAAGGATGATTGGGACCTGCTGATGATCCACTTCCAGACAACGGACAAGGCACAGCACGACCTGTGGGGAGTGAAGAAGAACAAGCCCCTCCTTGAGGTGTTCAAAGAGGTCGATCGCAACGTCGGACGTCTTGTCCAGGAAGCGAAGAAGGCCCAAGCGACAGTGATCGTCCTCTCCGATCACGGAATGGGACCTCAGGACTTCACGTTCTCCATCAACACATGGCTTCTGAGTGAAGGATACCTGCAACTGAAGAAGGGGGCGGAAAAACGCATCAAGGAGGGACTGTTTCGCCTCGGCGTCACGCAGCGACGCCTGGCACAAATGGGGATGTTGTTCTACCCTCTCGCCTACCGACTTGGCATTGTCAATTCCTTCTTTGACGCCGTCGGCGACGGTTGGATCGCAAAGCTAGTCAACAAAGTATTCCTGTCACTCGATGACATAGACTGGCAGCGAACGCGTGCTTA
>JAYEFP010000236.1:0-5067 GCA_034715975.1 Candidatus Bipolaricaulota bacterium
ATGGAGATTAGCCCGGTGGCGACCCCAGCACGGGTGAGTTGGATCGCGTTGGCATCCGTACCCGTTCCGCGTGGCGCCCCCTCGACTTGATAAGGGATTTTCGCCTTCTTTGCTGTATCGACGAGAAGCGCGAACAATTTAGGGTTGATGTTTGGTCCGCGTGCGATAATCGGACCCTTACCCATCGCGATATCACCGACCTTCTTCTTCTCGTTTCCCATTCCGGGCGTATCGGTAGCGAAGCCGACATCAACGGCGATTCCCACCTGCGGGTCTATCCCGAACGCGCTTGTATGTGCCCCGCGCAGGCCGATCTCCTCCTGCGTCGTACCCACTGCGTAGATTGCCGCTTTGGGATTCATTTTCGCTGCCAGCCGCGCTGCTTCGAGAATGACAAATGCACCCACACGGTCATCAAACGCGCGCGCAACAACTATATCGTTCAATAGCGAGGCAAAGCCATAGTCAAGAACTGCTGGATCCCCAATTGAAATGTGCTTTTCGGCATCTTTCTTGTCCTTGGCCCCGATATCTATCCACAGACCGTCGAACTTGACCACCTTCTTCCGCTCTTCCGCTTCGAGAAGGTGGATCGGCTTGCGTCCAATGACACCGAGAACGATACCCTTGGCACCACGGACCCGCACGCGCTGTCCAGGCAAGACCTGCGGATCCCAACCGCCGATTGGAGTAAACGACAGGAATCCCTTGTCGTCGATATAGGTGATCATCAGCCCGATCTCGTCCATGTGACCGGCGAGCATTATGCGTGGACTCCCGCCCTCGTTGACCACTGCGTACGCGTTACCGTTTACATCGGCCCACGTTCGATCAGAGAACTTGTCCGCCTCTGCACGCCAGATACGAGAGATCTCCTCCTCAAACCCGGATGGGCTGATTGCCTCGACACAATCGCGTAGAAACTCAACTCTATCTTTATCCATCATGCCTCCTTCTTTGCGATCTTGACAGTCTACACCGCACTGGCGTAAGTGTCTAGCTTCATCCTGCCTTTACAGGAGCATACTAGTAACGGGTATGCCGAGAAAGGACATACCAAATCTCGGAGGCGTCCAACTTGGTTGGAATTAAGTATCGTGGCTCAAGAAACTACCTAATCTAGTTTAGTGGGCGATGCGCAGGTTTCTTTCATGTGCTCCACTGCCTCGCGTGTTGCCTACACAAGATTGCCAGGATTGGTCTGTTTGAGCGCGGAGATCGCTACCGCCTCGATCACTGTCCTTGGCCATTCTCCAAACAGTGCCAACTCTTTACATCCCTCAGCGGTTTGGTGTATGCTTGTCGAGGAAGGTTAGATGAAGACGACTCGTTACTTTGAAGAGCAGGTATTGCGGAAACGACCTTATCCAAAGCGTGAGTGGTGTGAGCAAGCCCTGAGGAATCCAGCCCATAGAGAAATGCAGCCCGACGGACGTGTCCGCTATTGGATGTTTGTGCAAGAATTGGGTAGGTATTTGCGAGTCGTTACTCTAGAAGACGGAGTAACCGTGCATAACGCTTTTCCGGATAGAGGTTTTAGGGAGGCGAAATGAAGTTCCATTACTATCCCGAGACCGATTCCTTGTACATAGATTTATCGCACAGAACGAGTGTCCGTTCGGAGGAGGTTGCTCATGGAGTAATCCTGGATTTCGACTCCGAAGGACGATTGGTGGGAATCGACATCGACCACGCGAGTAATATACTGGACCTCTCCCGCCTTGAAGCGGAATCATTGCCCATTGCAAACCTCCTCATCAAGCAGAAATAACGGTCCGTCCCTGCGGGAGAACTTACCGTACGATGCGCAGGTTCCCTCCATCAAGGATACGCTCGACTTCTTCGCGTGTTGCCCACACCAGGTCGCCCGGATTCGTCTGCTTGAGCGCGGAAACGGCAACACCGTAGCGTACCCCGGCTTGCGGACCGTCCTGCAGGTAACCGAATAGGAAACCTCCGGAAAAGGAGTCGCCCGCTCCTACCCGATCCACGATTTCTATGTTGAAGGTCGGACTGTGGTAGATCTTTCCATCAGCGTAGGCGATCGCCGTCCATGTGTTCTTCCACACCGATGGGGTCTCACGCAGCCACCACCTCTAAGGAAAATCGTCCTGCAAGCGTACGCGTCACTTCTTCGTAGGTATCTCTTTCGATCCCGAACACTCGCTTGGTATCCGCTTCCGCAGTGATCAGAATATCCGTATTCTCCATCAGAGTTGTCATCACCTCGCGCGCCCTCTCTTGCGACCACAGACGAGCGCGGTAGTTGAAGTCGATCCTGCTTACTGTAACAGAATCTACTCCTATGCACTGTGGAGGAAGGATAGATCTGCCCAGACATGAGGGCTTCTTGTGGTCTCCGGCATGCATTGCTTTTGCTCTAGAGATAGGCTATAACGTTGATCTCTTTACCGGAGGTGTCTTGTCCGGTGAACGGTATGCGTTGGATTTCAAGGAGGTAGCGGGACAAGCACGATTCCCCACAACTGTGATGGTATTTGTCAATGTCCTGCTGCCTGTTTTCCTAATCGCAGGCGGTGGCTACCTACTGGCGAGGCTGACTAGCATCAAGTCCGACGGGCTTGTTAAGCTGGTCTTCTACATTCTCAGCCCGTGTCTGATTTTCTACTCGCTCTATTCGCAGCAAGTCTCAGAGAGTGCGATTGCGAGCCTTGTCATCTTTGTCGTTTCTTTACACGCTATCCTATTCATCATCGGCTTCGTATTGTTCCGCCTTTTTCGTTGGGATGACGACTCTCGAGTTGCGGGCACACTCGCCCTCTTTCTCAACAACAGTGGAAATTACGGGTTACCGATCCTCCTGTTTGCTTTTGGCAACGCAGGTTTCCAGTTTGGGGTGCTTTACGTAGTTGTGCACGCAGCGATGCAGGCGATAATCGGTGTGGGGGTTGCCTCCTGGAAGAAGGGAATGACCATCTGGAAGCTGTTACTGAATGTGGTGAGCGTTCCTTGGTTCTATGCACTCATTGTTGCACTCGTTCTGCGTTGGACAGGAACGATCTTGCCCGATTCCGCCATCAAGCCGATCGAGATGCTCGCACAAGCGTCAATCCCGGTGATGCTTCTCCTTCTGGGGGTTCAGCTAGCTCAGGTGAAGATTACAAGCGTCCTCCCGCGAGCAACAGTGGTCGCTGGGCTAAAGCTCATGCTTCCACCGTTTCTCGCGTGGGGATTGACCGCAGCCCTGGGGATCCACGGCCTGCTACGCGCGGTGCTGATCATTGAGGGAAGCACGCCAACAGCGGTGAATGCCCTCCTCCTTGCTCTTCAGTATGATCGTCGTCCTGACCTCACGGCCTCGATTCTTCTGTTGACAACGGTGGGGAACCTGGTGACGATGACGGTGCTCCTTACGCTGCTTACGTAAGTTTCTTACAGCGAGAGTGACGGCTCCGGTCCAAGGGAGAGCGAATGTGATTCGTGCAGTACAAGGTGATGGTACGCACCAGCACTAGCGATCATGGCCGCGTTGTCGGTACAGTATTCGATCGCTGGGAAGATAACCTCGATTCCTCTCTTTCTCCCATCTTCATGCATGCGTTTGCGCAGGTGCGAATTGGCGGCGACTCCGCCGACTACAACGAGGTTCTTTCGATGATATCGCCTCGTGGCGTCGATCGACTTCTTGGTGAGGACAGAGACAACACTCGCCAGGAACGATGCGGCGACATCTTCCTTCCTCTCGCGAGGGTGCTTGCGCAGGTGATAGAGGACCGCTGTCTTCAGACCGGCGAAGCTGAAGTCGAACCCTGGAGATCCTGACATCGGACGCGGAAAGTTTATAGCGGTAGGATCGCCTTGGGATGCGAGTCGGTCGACCTCCGCGCCGGCCGGATATCCGATGCCGAGCATCTTCCCCACTTTATCTAGTGCCTCCCCTGCTGCGTCGTCCACGGTCATTCCCGCGAGGTGATACTTGCCGTATGAAACGACATCGACGAGACTGGTATGCCCACCAGAGACGATTAGCGCCATGAATGGCGGTGCAACTTCCTCATCGCACAATCGCTGAGCGAAGATGTGCCCTTCGAGGTGATTGACGCCGATGAATGGTACGTTGAGGCCGAAGGCCATCCCTTTGCCGTAGGAGAGACCAACGAGGAGTGGTCCGACCAGCCCCGGCCCGTAAGTGGCGGCCACAAGGGAGATGTCGTGCATATCGATCGCTGCTTTGAGAAGGGCGTCACGAACGAGGTACGGCAGCTTTCGTAAGTGGTTTCGCGAGGCGACCTCGGGAACGACACCACCATAGCGAGCGTGCATCTCCGCTTGAGAGTAGATGACGTTCGCGACAAGTTCTCTCTCGCCGTTCAGAATAGCGACCGCCGTCTCATCGCAGGAGCTCTCGAGTCCAATGGTGTAGAAAGGCTTTGTCATCCGATGTGTTCCGGTTTCAAGACTCCGATGAACGGGAGATTCCGGTAGAGTTCGCGATAGTCCATCCCGTAACCGACGATGAATGCGTCTTGTTCGAGTGGGAAACCGGCGTAATCGACCTGCACGTCAATCTCACGCCGCGCCACCTTGTCGATCAGGGTGCAGGTGCGGATCGAAGCGGGCCGGCGCGCAGCGAAGCCTCGCCTAAGATAATCGATTGTGTAGCCGGTATCGACGATGTCCTCCACAATCAGCACGTCGCGCCCTTCAATCGGCCGTTCCAGATCCTTGATGAGCCGAACCGCACCGGGGGATGTACCGTTTCCATACGAAGAGACCGAGATGAAGTCGTACTCGACCTCGGTCGGTATCTCACGCGTCAAATCGGCCATGAATACCAACGCCCCATGGAGCACGCACACGAGAAGTGGGGGGCGCCTTTGCGTATCCTTCGCCGCCCCATTTGCGTAGTCGACACTGATCTGTCTTCCAATCTCATGTGCTCGTTTGCTGATCTGTTCTGCGGAAAATAGAACCCCGGAGACCCTCTCTGCAATCTTGTTTGTCACTCGAAATGCTCCTTAGCGAGTAGCGAACCTTTTTTCTAACGTGCCCATTCGCTCAGTGATTCCCCCGTATTCAAGATCGGTATAAGAGAGCATCGCCGCG
>JAYEFP010000237.1:0-18095 GCA_034715975.1 Candidatus Bipolaricaulota bacterium
CGGCTACTACACCCCCCAAGCGCGCAGAGAGGGGCAGCAGGATTGAATGATTGAGCGAGTGAGTGATTGAGTGATTGAACCTCCCAATCTCCCGATCATTCAATCTTCCGATCTCTCAATTCCTCAGCGACCTTTGCGCCTGCCTGTGCCAGTGAGGCAGACAGGTCCTCTGGAGGGTGTAGTACATCCTTCTCCAGATACTACACCCCCCGAGGCGGTAAAATGCTTGAAACTAGGAGCCAAGTATGAAGACGAGCGATAGAAATTGTGGTTCCTCGCACTCCAGGCAAGGTACGGGACAGAGATCGCGTTTCCCGTCAATTTTTCCTGTCTTCTGCTTTTCTTGGCGTTCTTTCGCGTATTGCCGAGAAGCACAAGGACCTTACCGCCGAGGGCGCAGAGATCGCTGAGAAAGGCCATGCCTCTTGAGTTTCAAGTATCTTGTTCTCTTTACCCGTTTATGCTTTTCTTGGCGATCTTTGCGCCTGCCTGTGCCGGTACGGCAGACAGGTCTTTGCGAGAGGCCAAGCTTTTTCTCTCGCCCGTTCGTTGCACTCACTCAAGGCGCAGAGATCGCTGAGAAAGGCCATGCCTCTTGAGTTTCAAGTATCTTTCTTCTCTCTACCTATTTACGCTTTTCTTGGCGTTCTTTGCGCCTGCCTGTGCCGGTACGGCAGACAGGTCTTTGCGAGAGATACAGGCTTTTCCTCTCTTGCTACGCTCATCGTCTGAGTGTTTCCCTGGGTTACCTTGCCTTAACCGCGAGGAACCGAAATTGTTTACGCAACAGGCTGTTAGACCGTTGCAACAGTGCATGTATGAAGTAAGAGAGATTATGGTGAGTTGCCCGCCATCTGCGTGCGAAGTACCACGGCTAGCGCATCAAGTTCCGTGCGCGCCGGTAGCTTGTTGTAGTTCGGCCCTGGCCGTAGGCCGAATCCATCGTTTGCAAATCGGGGGAAAACGTGCAGGTGAACGTGGAATACCTCCTGGCCGGCAGCCTCCCCATCGGCGAGGAATAGATTCACCCCGTCACAGCGCACGCCAGAGTGCCGCAGTGCGCGTGCTATCCTCTGAGCAACGGCGAACAGATGCCCGCCAATCTTTTCATCGAGATCGTCGATCGATGCGACGTGCTCGTTCGGAACGATGAGCACGTGCCCGGGATTAACCGGCTGGATATCCATGAACGCGCAACACACCTCGTCACGAAAGACGATGCTCGCCGGAGTTCGTCCCTCTATGATGTCGCAGAAGATACAATTGCTCATGGTTCCTCTTGGATTAGCTCGCGATAGCGGAAGCAATCGACGGTGTGATCGTTCACCATCCCCACTGCCTGCATGAATGCGTAACAGATCGTCGGGCCAACGAACTTGAAACTTCGTTTCTTTAACGCCTTGCTCATCGCGATGGACTCCGGCGACTGGCTCGGTATCTCCTCAACCGAGGTCCAGGCATTCCGAATTGGGCGCCCGCCGACAAAACCCCAGATGTAGCGATCGAAGGTTCCAAATTCCTGCTGGACTTCGAGGAAGGCGCGGGCATTGGTGATCGCCGACGCCACCTTGCGACGATTCCGGACGATCCCTGGATACTGGAGGAGTGATTCGATCTTGGTGTCGTCGTAAGCCGCAACCGCCTGTGGATCAAACTGATCGAATACCTCGCGGTAGTGATCGCGCTTGTTGAGAATCGTCGACCAGCTTAGACCCGCCTGCGCACCCTCCAGCAGGAGGAACTCAAACAGGATTTGGTCGTCATGAACGGGCACGCCCCACTCCTCGTCATGGTAGCGCACGTAGCGAGGATCGCTTCCTACCCACGGGCATCGTTTGATCGTCATAGGCCAATCCTTCCGCTCTTGAGAGATTGTTCTTATCTTAGCTGCTCGTTCTTCCAGGTGCGAGGCGGGTCAGCGATTGTTCTGACGATGCTTGAGTACTCGCCAATCCCTCAGTTTATGGTAACATATAGGCGAAAGCGTATGCCGGACCTGATCACCCGCAAAATGAGAGAAGAGGACGAACAGTGCAAAGTACAGTCATGTGAACGAATCGGATCGTCTCGCCGCTTGCGTAGTGAGATGGTTCCAGCCACTCCGTACAGGCGCTCCCACAAAATACCCATGATTACTACCCATCTTGTCCACATCAATGGAGAATACTTGCTGCACATCATTGAACGGAGGAATCATCGATATGAGAAAGCGCTTCAAACCATGGAGTGGGCTCGCTGGGCTGCTATTGCTTGCGGTTGCCCTTGGCGGATGTTTGGACGGAACGCTCCTTGCTGGCGTGGATCACGATAGCGGGCAACTGCCCTCGTATGGGCTGGTAACACCGCGAGAAGCGGCCATCGTCATCCGCAGCATGGAGGATAACCCCAACTTCGTTCTGCTCGACATCCGCACGCCGGCTGAGGTCGAAGCAGGACACATTTCTGGCGCGCAGAACCTGGACTTCTACAGCTCTACGTTCGAGGATGATCTTAAGAAGTTTGATCGTGACAAGACCTACCTGATCTACTGTCGAAGTGGAAACCGCACCGGACAAGCGCGTGCAATGATGGTGGGGTTAGGGTTCTCTAAGGCCTATGATCTCGATGGTGGAATTAATGTGTGGAACAACCTCTCCTATCCCATCTGTCTAGGGCCACTGGATGCCGAGCACGATTGCAGCGGGGAATACCCGGCGCTGTAAGTGTCCTGGGCTGGTTTATCAAGGCGCAAAGCTGTTTCACCACGAAGGACCTGTCTGCGTCTGCCTGAGCGTGTCCCTGTCTGCGTGCGGACACGCACAGGCAGGCGCACGCAGACAGGTCCGAAGGACAGGCAGGCATGAAGAGCCCTCCTTGTTGTTCGGTATGGGTAAGTGGCCCAGCGATACTGCCCGCAGAGACAGGATAAAGGATAGCTAGTGCGGAGCTTTGCATCATGAATGAGGAATGGCAAGAGTGTTCTCATGCAAACAGTGCCAAGAAAGTAGTTGTTGGTAGTTGTTGGGGCCAGACCTTCATTCTTAGGATTTTCCCTGTTCATCGCTCTCTGATAGGCAGAACTTCTTCAGAACATCCTAAGAATGAAGGTTTGACCCCACATTCTCAGGATTTAACCCCACTGGACGGACACCCAACTTCACCGTTCTCGCATCGAACCCGTTCAGCAAACTGCTGAACATAAATAGAGGCGCGTGTTGGATTGTGGACGTGTTTCCAATGCCGCGATACGCCGTTAGAGCGATAAAACACCAAGAATAAAGACCTGACACCATGACACCAATTCCGTGACTAGAAAAACTTTTCGAGCAGATGCATTCTACGTCGCAGGATGTAGTAAGACGCAAATGCCATAACTAATATAAGCAATCCAAGGTAGACGAACGAGTACCTGATGTCCACAACGCTCTTGAAACCGAGAAACGGTCGGATGACGTTGAGAGCATGGGTAGCTGGGTTGACGAGTAGCAATGCGGAGTAGAAAGCGGGCAGGTGCTGGTTGTTGTAGTAGATGGGAGATAGGAGCATAAGGCCCCATGACACGAGTGGAAACACGCCCTGAGCCTTGAACGGGTTTCTCACCAAGGCTCCCAGAAAGACGCCCAACGACACAAAGGTACCAGAAGACATGAGGACGCCAAGGATGGCCAGACCCACGCGCGGCGTTTCCGCCTGCCAGATCGACAGCCCAAGGAGGACAAGGATTTGTGGGAGCGCCAGCAGGAGATACGTGATCGCGAGACCAGAGAAGACCTCCCCTGTTGTAACCGGCATGGCGGCATACAGTTCCATCGTCTGTGGCTGGGTAAAACTGCTGATCCGCATCGCGAGAAGGCCGACAAACGATCCAATGAATGATGACACAATTAAACCAGAGAGGAGATAGCTTAGATCAGTTTGTGTCATACCTCCTACGAGCAGGGCTATCAATGCGTAGGAGAGAGGAAGAATAACAAGGTTGATGATCAGTTGTAATCTGTAGATTCGCAGCCCCTTAAGCTCCATCACGATCTCCACCCAAACCCTGCTTATCCTACTCATGCTTCGCCTCCTGCAGAAGCTGCAAGACCGCTCTCTCAAGCGAAGGCGCCTCCAGGTGGAGGTAGCTCAATCCCAGAGAACGTTGCGCATCATCTATGAATTCGATCCCTTGGGGTAGATCATTGAACGCAACGTGAAAGACGGGACCTTCCTTCTCGAACGAGATGTTCTTCGCCCTCAACAGCTCTTGCACTCCGGAGGGGACGGCAGGCACAAAGGCAATCTCCACGGGGAGCTTCACCAGCGCTGATATCTCCTGGGGCGTGCCCTCAGCGATAAACCTGCCAGAGGCTATTACGTAGATCCTGTCGCAGAGTGTCCTTACCTCGTTCATGTCGTGGCTCGCAAGCAGGATGCATTTGTTGCTCCGTTCCTTGGCTAACAAGCGGTGGATGCGGGCCCTACTAACGATGTCAATCATGGATGTTGGTTCGTCGAGTATGAGAACGCGCGGGTCCTGGCATATGGCTATTGCCAACAACAAGAGGCGCATAGAACCATGCGAAAGCTGATAACCGGAATGATTCACCAAATGTTCGAGGCCAACCTGCGCCAGCGCTTCCCTTCGCCTTCGAACGAGTTCTCTCCCTCTGACGCCCTTGAAGCGCAACACAAACCCCACAGTCTCCCCGACCGTCAGCGCTGGGTAGTAGAGAGGCATTTGCGGGACATAGCCCACCATGCCTCGGAGCGTATTCGCCTCTTTCATCGGATCTCGTCCCAGCACGCGCACCTTGCCTTCAGTCGGCCTCAGTAACCCAAGCAGCTGGCGTATCAAGGTAGTCTTACCAGCGCCGTTGGGTCCGACAAACCCGACAATCTGACCCTCAAGAGCGGAAAGCGACAGGCTATCATTTGCCTTAAACCCGTTCGGGTACACCTTTGTTAATTCTCTAACCTCAATTGCTGGCTTCATCCCGACTCCGGCAACGATAAGTCGTAGTTGGAGCTTGCATAGGCAAGCAGGTATTCGTGAAGATGCTTTTCAAGCCAATCCTTGTTGCAGTTGACCTTGGTGGCGCCACCTGCCTTCCAACGACATCCTCCATAGCAAATAGGCCCATAGACGCAACTCTCTACGCACTTTGGTTCAAAGACCACCTGACGGTACCATTCAGAAGACGTGATCTTCAATTGCGAATCAGAAGTAATGACGCCATCCGGCTCCCCGTACAGAAAACCAGGACATCTGTAAACCCGCAACTGCTCGTCAACGGCAAAACCGTTGGCGTTGCAGCCAAGGCATGGTCCGAAAATGAAGGCCTTTCCAACCTTGTACCCCAGCCTTGCAGCTTCCTGAATACTACCAGCAACATGCGATTCGACGTCTTCTCCTATTCTGGCGGCGCATCCTTCGGCCAAGATCGTCTGTTGCGTGGAGTAGATGCCTTTGAAATCAATGTTTACAAGTTTTTGATGCAGTCCCTGCCTCTTAAGGTCCCGCAACAGATCTGAAACATATGGCGCATTCTCTTCATCAACATTGACCCGCAATGCAATTTTCAAATTGCTATCTATGGCATCGACTATGTTCATTAGAATCCGGTCAAAACTGCCCTTTCCATTTGCATATGGTCGTCTCTTATTGTGTATCTCCCTTGGGCCATCGAGGGTAATCTGGGCGTAATCAACATACGGTGCAAGTTCTTTTGATCTCTTTCTTCTTAGCAAGGAGCCGTTGGTGATCAGACTAACCACCACTGAAGCGCCGGTCTGTTCAAGGCCTTTCAGGTCGCGCACTGCCCGATGAAGCACATCATAATTCATGAGTGGTTCACCGCCAAATAGGGCAACTGCCACCTTCGTTACGCCATGATGGGTAACTCGATCTGCTATGTATGAGAAGAGTGTTTCCCAGTTCTTCTCGGACAGGTTGCTCTGTTGTTCGGATTGTCTGAGATCTTGATAACAGTAGATACACTTGAAGTTGCACCTTGAAGAGAAAGAGACGAATAGCGATAAAGAACTACTGCCGACTTTTGCTTTCATCGCTGCGTACCTAAAATAAGCGATTTCGTCAAAACCCTCATCTATCAAGATGCCAGATTGCCGTAGCGCGTTCTCTTCTCTATCAGTAAGGGGAACGGGCAGCATTCTAGAAAGCCCGGGTTGAAGGGCGTGTGCCAACTTTCTGTCGACCAACAAAATGCTCCGATTTAAGGTGTTGAATAGAATGGACTTCTCGGAATCGGGAATTTGCACCTGTATATTGAAGCGTGAGTATTTCAAAGACACAAATATCCCCCTTTATAGGTACTCCCTAAGAAAAGAAATCATAGGTGCCACACCCCAAGGTGCGTCACCTATGATTTCCGCACCTACCGCCTTGCTCAGTAGAGTTATGGGACGATCACGACCGGATTGCAGAAGTTGCAAGCGAAGTTCGGCTCTTCTTCTGCAGTAATTCCGCCTATTTCCAGTATCTCGATTCTATCAGATACTTCGGACATGTTGACCACCTCTTTTTCTGCATTATACGGCGTTTTACCGCTGAAATCAAGGCCTTGTGATGAGCTGTGGTGAATTCTTGCCCCTCAGGTGTACGTAGATGCAAACTGAGCGAAAGAAGGTCTGACCCCACATTCTCTCCAGCGTCGTGTCCTCAATTAAGGCCAAGAGATTGCTCTGGCTAGGCCTCGATGATCCAATCGCGTTTCTTCACGCTCGCAGTGGGGTCTTTCTTCATGGACAGGGAGATCCGGTTGCGCGCTATGTCTACGTCGAGCACTACGACCGTGACTTTCTGTTGCACCTTCACCACTTCTGATGGGTCGTTGACGTATCGGTCGGCAAGCTGGCTGATGTGAACAAGGCCATCCTGATGGACCCCAATATCGACGAACGCGCCGAACTTTGTCACGTTGGTCACGATTCCCGGAAGCTTCATTCCCGGGGTAAGGTCGTCTATGGAATGCACGCTCTCGGCGAAGGCGAATGCCTCGAAGTGTTCGCGCGGATCACGGCCGGGCTTAGCCAGTTCAGTTATGATGTCGTTCAAGGTTGGAAGGCCGAGTGTGTCGGTGATGTATTGCTCCAAGGCGATCTGCTGGCGTAACTCCTTTTGCTTCATGAGCTCATCGATGGTGCAATTGAGATCTTTAGCCATGCGGGCGACGATCTTGTAGCTTTCGGGATGAACAGCGCTTGCGTCAAGCGGGTTCATGGCATTTGCGATGCGGAGAAACCCGGCTGCCTGTTCGAACGCCTTTGGCCCGAGGCGAGGGACGCGCAAGAGATCCTTGCGACTGCGAAACGGTCCGTTCTCATTACGATAGGCGACTATGCTCTTCGCCAGAGTAGGGGTGATGCCAGATACCATTGCCAGGAGCGAGGCGCTTGCCGTGTTCACCTCCACTCCGACGCTGTTGACGCAGCTCTCTACCACGTCGGAGAGGCTTTGTCTCAGCCTTGCCTGATCGACGTCGTGCTGATACTGTCCCACACCGATCGACTTAGGGTCAATCTTCACCAGCTCCGCCAGCGGATCCATGAGCCTTCTTCCGATGGATACGGCTCCACGCACGGTGATATCGTAATCTGGGAACTCTTTTCGCGCGACCGATGAGGCTGAATAGATTGACGCTCCGCTCTCGTTCACCATCACGACCGAGATCGACTTATCAAGCGCAAGCTTGCGGACAAACGCCTCCGTCTCGCGCCCGGCTGTCCCGTTTCCAATCGCGATCGCTTCGATCGAGAAGCGTTGCACGAGGGCGCAAATGGTCTTCTTCGCCTCTTCGGCTCGTGCTTTAGATTGTGTGGGATAGATCACCGTGTGGTGCAAGAGCTTGCCTTGTCGGTCTAGGCAGACCACCTTGCACCCGGTGCGAAACCCTGGATCGATCGCCAGGACCGCTTTCTGTCCCAATGGGGGTGCCATCAGAAGCTGGCGCAGGTTCTGGGCGAAGACGATGATTGCCTCTCCGTCAGCCCTCTCCTTGACAACGTGGCGCGCTTCCGTTTCCAGCGATGGTGCGAGGAGCCGCTTGTAGGCATCGTCTATTGCAGTGGTCATCTCGCCTGTGGTGGGGCGATGTGCTTTAATCGTGCGTCGGTAGAGGCGGGATAGGGCTTCATCCTCCGGTGGTCGGAGCGTGAGCTTCAATACCCCTTCTCGCTCACCGCGCAACAACGCGAGGATGCGATGGCTGGGCGCCTTGGCAAGCGGCTCCTGCGCATCGAAGTAGTCACTGTACTTTGCCCCTTCTGCGTCCTTCCCCTTGACAACCTTGGAATGGATGATCCCTTTCTTGAAAAAGATGGCGCGTAACTCTTGCCTGATTGCGGCATCTTCGTTCACCCACTCGGCGATGATGTCGCGTGCACCGGACAGTGCATCCTCGATCGTCTCGACTCCCTTCTTGACGTTGATGAACGCACGTGCCTTGTCCCTCGGATTAATCTCCTGACTTTGAGTGAAGATGAGTTTGGCGAGCGGTTCGAGTCCCTTTTCGCGAGCGATCGTGGCCCGCGTGCGCCGCTTTGGCCGGTAAGGAAGGTAGATGTCTTCCAGTGCGGGCAGGATCGTTGCTGCCTTCACTGCGATACGCAGGTCGTCGGTCAGGATCTCTCGCTCCAACAGCGAGCCGAGGATTGCCTCCCGTCGTTTGTCGAGCTCGGTGAGCTGCGCCAGGCGATCGCGGATGGAGGTGATCATCACCTCATCGAGCGATCCAGTCCGTTCTTTGCGGTAGCGAGCGATAAACGGAACCGTCGAGCCATTGGAAAGAAGCGTTGCAACAGCGCGAACCTGCGCCTCTCCAATTGTCAGTTCAGATGCAATGGATACGGCATGTGCTTCGGACAATACTAATCCTCCTCATCTGTGTTATCACCTTGGTGGCCCAGATCTTACTGCATCTTGGTGCTTGGCATCCTCAATCGATGGAATGCCGTCCTTTTGCCCGCTCTTTGTCTCACTGAGGTGATTACAAGGCCTAATGTTTCACCGTGAAGTACACGAAATACGCAGCATTTCCTCACGCAAAGGACGCAAAGACCGTCAAGAGAAACAGAAATGCTTGACGGAAGCACAGATTTTACCACGAAGAACACGAAGATCACGAAGGGAGAATAGCATTGCGCAGCTAGGAGCCTGTTGCGTAAACAGTTTCTATCGCTCGTCTTCATACTCGGCTCCTAGTTTCAAGCATTTTACCGCCTCGGGGGGTGTAGTATCTGGAGAAGGATGTACTACACCCTCCAGAGGACCTGTCTGCCTCACTGGCACAGGCAGGCGCAAAGGTCGCTGAGATAAGACATTAAGGTTTCCATGCTACTCTCTGCGCGCTTGGGGGGTGTAGTAGCCGGCGGAATTTACTACACCCCCCGAGCGGTCTCGGCGGTGAAAGCTTCTGTTTTGCGCGGAGAAGAGGTTTGTGCAACAGCCTGCTAGGCGGCTCGAATAGAAGTTGACCCAGCTTTCGATGTACCTCACACAGAGAGGCAATCACACGACTTGGAGCACCACTGATCTAATCCTTCGTGTCTTTAGTGCTCTTCGTGGTGAATTCTCTTTCTGGCTGTGATGGCTGCATTTGGGTATCCTTGCCCGCGTGCTGGCCGATCGTAGCCGAGCCAAAGGAGGTGTGTCATCAACAGCGCGATCCTGTTTGCCGTGTGTAGCGCTGCCCTTTGGGGAGGAGGACAGGTCATTGCCAAGCGCGGACTTGAGGACACGTCCCTCGCTCTGTTCGGCTTTGTCCGCTCTGTGTCAGCATTGCTGTTTGTGATTCCGTTCGGGCTGCTAACGATCGGGTTCCCTCTTCCATCGTTTTCCCTGCTTGTTGTGGCAATCTTGGGCGGTATCTTGGATTCATTCGTTGGTACGTTGCTTTATATGATCGCGCTTCGGACCAGCCCCGCGCACGAGGTGGTTCCACTGGCAAATACCGCGCCGTTCTGGGGCGTGGTGGCGGCTGTCATCTTCCTGGGAGAGCCGCCACGACTCGTCTCGTTTGCAGCGGCGGCGCTGGTGATACTCGGCGCCTACTTCCTCTCCTCTCATAGGGGGCGAACGGACACCCCCGTAAGTCGCTTCGGACCGTGGCTTGCTCTTGCCGCGGGTGCGGTGTGGGGGGTTGCGGAGATCGTGCCGACTAAGTACTGCCTTTCTCAAGGAATGGCTCCGACTACTTACCAATTGATGGTCGTCGCTGCTTCAGGCGCGGGGTGGGGTGGTTATCTCTTCGTGCGGCATCGGTTGCGCGGCGTTCCTTGGTCCAGAAATGGGCTTGGAATTGCGGTGCTCACGGGATTTACCAACCTCTTTCTCGGCTGGATCTTGTGGTTGTACGCCCTCGATTGCGCACCAGCAAGTCTCATCTCCCCGGTGCGAGGGTTGGTGGTGCTCTTTGGATTTGTGGCAAGCGTCCTCATTCTCAAGGAACGGCCTTCCAGGCGTTCTGGGCTCGGCGTTGCGCTGATCATCGCTGGTGTGACTCTAGTCTCGATAGCATGGTAAATGCTGAGTGCCTATGTATAGATTGCGGATGGTGATGCACTCACGGGAATGGTATCATTTTCTTTCCGCTGGCGTGGCCAGCAAGCACTGCGTCATCAGCAAATCAACAAGGAGGAAGCTCAAATGTTCAAGACAAATGAGTATTTCGAGGGCAAGGTTAAGTCGATAGGGGTTGAGAACGTGGATGGTCCAGCGACTATCGGTGTCATGGCAGCAGGGGAATATGAGTTCAGAACGTCAACCGTGGAGATCATGACGGTCACAAGTGGGAAACTCACTCTCAGGCTACCGGGAAGCGAAGAGTGGAAGGACTATGCACCGTACGACAAATTCACCGTTGAGGCCAATGAGAAGTTCCAGGTGAAGGTCGAACAGGACTCATCATACATCTGCTTGTATCGGTAGATACAGCACATGCGCTCTGCGGTAATTTGCGGATTTTCCATGGTTACAACGTTTACTCTTACGCGATGTCCTGGCCGCCATGCTGTATCCACTGACGCTTCGCACTATCACGCGCTTCACTTTGACTGATGAATACTTCAACTGATAGACGCACACTGATTGCACTCGCCGTGGTTCTGATCTTGTGGTCGTCGGCGTTCGCGGCGATTCGTGCGGCGCTTGCAGCCTACGGGCCCGGCGAGCTCGCATTGCTGCGTTTCCTGACAGCTTCGACTGTGCTTGGTGCCTACGCGATCGCGAGCCGCATGCGTCTACCAAAGCTGCGCGACCTGCCGCTGATTGCACTACTTGGCTTTCTTGGGATCACCGGCTATCACCTCGCGCTCAACATTGGGGAGATGACGGTGACCGCGGGATCGGCGAGCATGCTCATCGCTTCCGCGCCAATCTTTACCGCTCTGTTTGCCTATCTGCTCCTTGGAGAGAGATTTCGCGCGATGGGATGGATGGGAGTGGGCTTGGGTTTCACCGGTGTTGTCCTGATTGCCTTTGGGGAAGGCGGCGGTGTACATCTTGAAGTAGGAGCGCTCCTCATCTTGCTCGCGGCTGTGCTTACAAGTGTCTACAGCGTCCTGCAAAAGCGGTTCATCAGGCGATACACGCCATTGGAGTTCACAACCTATGTGATCTGGGTGGGCACACTGCCGATGCTCGTCTTTCTGCCGCGCCTTATTGTAGCGATCCAGCTTGCACCGTTCTCCGCAACCGGAGCTGGTTTATATCTTGGCGTCTTTCCAGCGGCGATTGCCTATGTCCTCTGGGTCTATGCGTTGTCGCGCTCACCGGCATCGAACGTGGCGAGCTTCCTTTATCTGACCCCGGTTCTCGCTATTCTCATCGCCTGGATCTGGCTTGGAGAGATTCCAACCTGGCTCTCTCTGCTCGGAGGGACACTCTCCATTGTTGGAGTGTTGGTGACTAATGTGCGCAGAACCAGCGAGTGATCAAAGTCTCACAGAGCCGACTGCCTCACCACGAAGGACCTGTCTGCGTCCGAAGGACAGGCAGGCACGAAGAGCACGAAGGACGAAAGAACCTTGCCTGACTCAAAGGCCTGTCCGCGATTGTGTTCTGACAGACTGGACGGCAAGAAAGAATGGAGCGAGTAAAGAGGCAGTTGTTGACGAGATTCCCGGTTTGTGCCGGACCTAACCCGCTATGCTACGAGAGCCAGGTTTGTTGGCTCCTCTCTATTTGGTGTGGGTACCCAGCTCAGCGATGCTGCCGCGTAGATACGTTCGGCTTCGGAGTAGCTGCTTAAACTAACTCGAACGGTAGAATGACCCACTCCTGTCTGCCTCCTGCCTGTCCTTCGGACGCAGACAGGCACCGGCACAGGCAGACGGAACAGCACGGCATCCTCAAAACCATACTCGCGCAGAGGGCCTGTCTGAATGGAAAGATCAGAGCAGACAGGGCAGAGACGCGGGGACGCGGAGATAGCGAACAGGCGCGAGAAAAAGCTTGTGCCTCTCGCAAAGACGCAGAGGCCTGTCTGTTGTCGTGCTCTGACAGACAGGACGCCAAGGGAAACAACAACACGATGAGCGACAAGAGGTATCACGAATTGCACGAATGGAACGAATCACTCGAATGGAAGCATGGGGAAAGCTTGTCGATTCTACCAAGCAATTACCGAGCGGTATTAGTGGCATTCGGGGCATTTGTGTCATTCGTGACTAAGGCTGTTCTTGGCAATCTTGACCCTGCCTGTGAGTGTCCCTGTCTGCGTGCCCTCGCCCCGCACAGGCAGGCGCATGCAGGCAGGCCTTGAGTGAGTGAAACGAACGGGCGAGAGAAGAGGTGTTGGTGTTTCAACCAAGGGGCAGTCTCTCTTCTCACTGCAGTTGGATTTCTCATGGCTTCCTGGGTTTCTTGAAGCAGGATTGCGAGCACGCTCAATGGTCAGTTACTCACTCGAAACGACGAAGAGCCAGGTTTGTTTCAGTTGCACAGTTGGTCAGCCGATTCGACAGCTTATCGAGCTTCATTCTTCGTGCCATTTCTGTTTTCTTGTCGGTTTCCTTAAGTGCCTGAACTGACCAAATCGAGATTTGCGATGACTGCCGACTCGAAACGCTAGGGGACCATAAATAGAGAGGTTATGAGTTTCGAAGGTAAATACGGGGTGAGCTACACTTGCTCTTTCAGCTGTCCTGTGGCGTGGAGGTAATCAAGAATCCCTTGCAGGAGGCCTTGGGCGATCTTTTCTTGATAGGCAGGATCGAGGAGCTTTGCCCTTTCTTCCGTTGAGCTGAGGAAACCAACCTCGGCGGATACAGCCGGTAACTCAGTGTCTTCCAGGTAGAGGCCCTGTGAGCGCACGCCGCGATCACGCGCTCCTGTGGCGGCAATGAGGGCATTCTGCACTGATTCCGCCAACTCCCAACTTGGATCATCCTGTGCGCGTGTGTCATCGACGAGGGTCTCCGCCCCGTGCACGCTTGGGTCGTCGTAGGAATTGATGTGCACTGAAAGGTAGAGGAGCGCGCCTGCTCCTTCCGCAAGCTGGAGCCGGAGCTGATTGTCAACGGTGACATCAGTTGTGCGGGTGAGGATAGACTTCAGTCCCGACTGCGCATCGACAAGCTCCGCCAGTCGGTTTGCGATCTGCAGATTGACGTCCTTTTCCAGCACATCCCCGACGACTCCTCCGGGATCGCGCCCGCCGTGCCCGGGGTCGATGGCAACCGTAATAACCGGCCTGACCGGCTCCACGACCACGGGCTCAGGGGCAGGAGGTGTATGGCGATTGAAAACGCCTGCAAGTGCGAGAGATCCGATCACAACAACGACTATGATTAACACTTTCCCTCGTGTGGTCATGCCCTTAGCTTACCGGACATTGGCAGGTTGATCGCAGTTGTCTGTCCGATCGGAAGCGTCCATCCGCCCGATGTATCTACTTGTCATCTGTCCCCTTCAATTCTTGGTCACTTGTATCACGAGCGCGAGATCCGTTCAGAGCCACTATTCATGTTGGCTCTTCGTCGTTTTGAGTGGGTAATTGAAGATGCTTATGCAGAACAGAATGCCTCTGGCAAAGACACGAAGCAGTGATTTGTAATGAGTAACGAGTGATAAGAGACCAGAAGAGTTCTCTCGCAGAGCTGCAAAGGCCTGTCTTCTGTCGTACTCTGGGAGACAGGGCGCCAAGGAAAGCATTGAAGTGGGGTAAAGAACAAGAAGTGAAAGCATCTCTTAGCGATCTTGGCCCTGCCTGTGAGTGTCCGGGTGCAGGCAGGCTTTGAGTGAGTGAAGCGAACGGGCGAGAGAATTGCATTAACCGTTTTTGGTTAGGCGTTTGTTGCCCACTCCAAACAGCGAGGAACCTTCATGTTTGACTACTCGCTCCATGATGACAATGATAGAGTATGAGGTGATGAAGATGGGGATTCTCCCGTGGAGTGGAATAAAGAAGATCTTCAAGATCCTGAAGTCGTCGCTGTCGCCGAATCAGATCGCGTTCTCATTTGCGCTTGGCGTGTTCGCGGGCCTTCCGCCAATGGGGCTGCATGTGATCATTCCGATCACGTTGGCCATGCTCGTGCGTGGCAGCTTCCGCGCGTTCCTCCTTTCGATGGGTCTATTCAAGCTGATCTCGGTCGCCGTCGCGCCGGGGAGCTACGCCGTTGGACGTTTTCTCCTCGATAGCCATCGAGGCCTGGATTCCATGTGGCGGGCGCTCTTTCACCTTCCGGTCGTCGCGCCAATGGGGTACGGTCGCTACCTTCTGCTGGGAGGCCTCGTCCTGTCGCTCGTAATAGCGATTCCTGTCTTCTTACTTGTGCGCTTTCTTGTGATCAAGTACCGCCGTTCGTTCACCACTTGGGTCGCCGGGTGGAGCATGTCAAGCAAACTGCGGGACAAGAAGTCGACGAGTTTTCTGCGCTGGCTCTTCGTTGGCGGGGAGGCAAAGTATACGAGCGCCAAGGTCCCTTGGGGACCTTTTCGTTACATCAGGCGCGAGATGCTCATCATTCTCCCTCTAGCCTACGTTGCTTGCTACCTGCTGGCGGCGGTGGTCGTGCCGTTCTTTGCTGGCAGGATCGCCACGTCTGCGGCGTCGTACGTCGTGGGCGGCGAAGTGACGGTGAAGAAGAGTTCGTTCAGCCTGTTCACGGGAAGGCTTGGCCTTGAAGACTTCTCTGTGCAGGATCCGAATAAACCAGAAGAGAACGTGCTGGAGGTTCCATCGCTCATCCTTGATGCTGGGATGCTCCCTCTGCTCGAAAGGAGGGTCGTGTTCAACGCAATAGAGATCGAAGACGTGTATCTGCACGTCGTGCGAGAGGTCGATGGGACACTCAATGTCGATGACTTCACCTCGGGATGGAACGCCGACGGGTATGTGGAGTGGGCAAGAGACCATGCGGAGGATGTCGACTGGTTGAGCCTATTGCGGCGATTCATCGACTATCTGGGGCAGCCTCGTCCACGCAAGCCGAGAACGGATCTCTCCCGTTACGCAGGGGGTCGATCATTCCCTGGGTACGCGCCGTCGTTTGCGGTGGAGCGACTTGATATCGGGCGTGTTCACTTGAGGCTTGAAGATGTACGTAGCCCTGATGAGACCCTCCCGCACTTAACGCTCACAGATGTGGAGATCGAGAACCTTGCCTTTCCGGCGTCCCTTGCCCGCGAGCCTGTTGTGATCACCCTGAATGGACGGGTGGGGAATGCTATGCAAGGAGACGATTCGCGCGCGACGTTCACTATGACGGCGAAGCTCGACGATCGCGGCGAGGTCTCTATTCACTCGTACACGCTTGATGTGCGAGATGTCGATCTCACGCAGATATCATGGCTCTACAATACGACGCTTCCTATTGAGATCTCGTCAGGCCGAGCGACGCTGAGTATGTCCGTGACGACTACCGGCGACGAGACGGCAGGTGACGTCTCTCTGGTCCTGAGTGGGCTGGTCATCGCGCAGAGGCCGGGTGAAGAACTGTTCGGCTTATCGCCGGAGCTTGCGCAGAGCACGATAGAAGGGATCAATCGCTACGCGCAGGACTTGCCGATCGTGATCGGTGTGGCCGTCGATGGGAGCGCGGATGCCCCGCAGGTACACTGGGAGGAGCCGCTCTTAAAGATCGCTCGTGAAGGGCTGCTGCTTGAGGGGCGGCGCGAACTTCAGGGAGCGATCGATCAACTTGGCTCGCAAATTGAAATCCTTGGACCGGGAAGCGATGTCAAGCTCCCTTCCGGATATGAGGAGCTGCAGAGACAGGCGGAAGACTACGTACAGCAACGTCTTGTCGGTGATGATGTTCAGCCACTGCCGGACGCGACGGACCTGATGAGAGGGATACTCGATCAGTTTTTTCCACCAGCTAAGGCGGAAGACTGACCTCGCGTGAGCAGTCGACCTTGGGTAATCTTAGCACATGGTAAAGACTAAGGGTTACGATGTTGCGGTGATCGGAGGAGGGCCGGCGGGATTGATGGCCGCCTATTATGCGGCCCGTGCCGGGGGACGTGTTATCCTTATCGATCGCATGCGTCCGCCCGGGCAGAAGATACCCCTATCCGGTGGCGGAAGGTGCAATATTCTGCCACTGAACCCGGTCGATCCACTCGACTACATTAGTGATTCATCGCCGAACATACTCAAGAAGATCCTCCTCTCCTGGCCACTTGCCGAGGTGCGAGCGTTCCTTTCCGGGCCAATGGGGCTGAAGCTTATTGACAAGCGCAAGACGGGAAAGGTATTTCCCCTCTCTGGAGACGGCGAGGAGGTGCGAAATCACATCCTGGCGGTGGTGCGACAGAAGGGGGTGCAGGTGCGCACCGGTAGTGCAGTAGTTGATATTGCGCCCTCGCAGAGACGGCGTGTTATCCTGGAGAACGATGAGAAGATCGTCGCTGAGCGGGTTATCCTGGCTACCGGAGGTATGTCCTATCCCCAGACGGGGAGTGATGGGACGGGGTTTGAGATCGCTCGGCGCCTTGGACACACCGTGATCGATCCGTATCCGGCGCTCGTCTCGCTACGCGGCGGGCCGCCATCTCACCATCACCTTGCTGGCCTGTCGGTTCCCGTTACCCTATCCACGGGGAGCGGGAAATCGCGGCTACGTGTGCACGGCGATTTCCTATTCACCCATCGTGGCTACAGCGGGCCGGCAACACTCAACATCGCCCACGTCGCTGCTCGCGCCGGCGAAGCAGATGAACAACCGACGATCGCGGTGACGTGGAGTGACAAGACATCAGCTGAGTGGAAGGCGATCCTCTCTCCCAGTGCAAAAACCGTGCGTGGGGTCCTGAAGGAGATTCTTCCCGATCGATTGGTTGACCTCCTCCTTGATGAGCTCGCGTTGACCGATGCTCGCACAGCAACGCTAACCAAGGGTGATCGCAAGAGATTGATCGCCGCTCTTGTGTCGTATCCCCTCCCGTGGCGGCGCACCGGTGGATGGAATGAGGCTGAGGTTACCGGGGGGGGAGTGGCCCTTTCCGAGGTCGATCCCCGCACGCTGCGCAGCAGAATCGTCCCACAGCTCTACTTCTGCGGAGAGATCCTTGATGCCTTCGGTCCTATTGGGGGGACAAACTTCCTGTGGGCCTTTGTAACCGGGAAATTGGCGGGTGAGGCTTCGGATTGAGCAAGTGATGGATTTATGGCCACAGGAGTTCCTTGGGACAGGAGTCCCTCTTACGGGTGCGCGAGGTCCGCTTGCATTAGCCCACAGGGGATTGCTGCACATCGCAGTGGAAGCGTTAATGAGTGTGGGTAATCAAGATCACATTCGTACGAAAATGGGTGGTGAAGTGCGGGTGGTAAGAAAGAGGAGGGATCGCCCTTAGCAAATGGCGAGTTTCTAAGGCCTTTGCCTCCTTGAACCTGCGGCGGAGATGCGATGCCCTCCTGCGTCTCCGCCGTATTCTGCGAAGGGTGAGCCGGCGAGCAATCGTCGGCTTTCTTTTTCAGTTCCTCGCGGTTGAGGCAAGGTAACCCAGAGAAAGACTCAAAAGATGAGCGTAGCGAGAGAGAAAAAGGGTTCCTCGCTGTTTCGAGTGGGTAGCTGAAGAAACGGTAGTGAATAAGGCGCCTCTCGCAAAGATAGAGACACAAGACGAGGAACGGTGAATGCGAAGCTCGGAACGTTGGAAGCTGATAGCT
>JAYEFP010000238.1:0-17712 GCA_034715975.1 Candidatus Bipolaricaulota bacterium
TATGGTAGAAAGTTGTATGCCATTACACGTCCCTCCAACACCATTAGATAAACATACTATACTCATCTGGTATGGGAGAAGCAAGGTGGTTTGTCGGACAGGCTCTCTACGAAAACCTTCCCTACAAGACCATCGCGCATCTACTTGAAATACCCGAGGGGACGGTAAAGTCGCGCATGTATCATGCGAAGAAGAAGCTCGCGGAGGCACTAACATGATCGATTGCAAACAGGTACGAGAACTGATCCCTTGGTATGTAAATGGGACGCTTCCTACTGATGAGGCCGCAGCAGTGGCAGCGCACCTCGCTTTGTGCGCGAATTGCCGCGAGGAACTTGCCGTGACACTTCAACTCTCACTTCAAGTGCGAAGTGCGATCGACAGTGTCGCGTCGGTGCCGGAGCACGTCTGGAACAGCGTAAGAACGGAGAAAGGGGAACTTTCACTCGGGAGCCTTAACCTTGGATCGTTCCTCCTCGGCTTCTCCATGGGCCTGTCGGTTACAAGGCAAGGAAAACCACGGGTGACAAGCAACCTACGCCTGCTCGGAAGGCACGTACCAATATATCACACCAAAGAAAAGGGAGGAGAATAATGGAGACTCATGATGTAGAGGAACTGCGAGAGGTGCTAAACGTTGTAGCAGACAAGGTTCCAACCCTACTGCGCGGGCTACGCGATGTGCTCTACTCCAAGGAATCGGCGGAGAACATGGCCGAATCAGTAGGCACATTCTACAAGAAGCTGGTAGAATCGGGGATTCCCAAGGAGGACGCCCTGGATATGGCGCGTGGCTACATGATCAACCTACGCGACATCATGGGCAAGAAAGGGATCAACATCGGCGACTTCACACGCCATCACCACGATGATGATGAGGAGGACGAGAACTGAAGCGCATACTCCACTCATTGGCCATCACTCGATCGATCGGGAAGCTCGTCGTCGCCGGCGGGAAAATGGGAATTGGCTATCTCTTCCGCCGGCGGAGATCCGTGCGCGTGTTTGCCCGCCGCTTACAGCGAATAGGCATATCAGGAGATGAGGCCAAGATCCTCGTGCATGGCTACAAAGACATGATAAGCCTACCCGGCCTTCGCCAGCTCGTGCGTCACCGCAAGCATTAACACAGACCGTTCTGTTCACCACTTGCTTCACAACTCTTACGTCACGCGATTGATCGCGCCTACCTCCCATCATATAATCAATACATACGGGGAGTGGCGCAGCCTGGTAGCGCGCCTGCTTTGGGAGCAGGAAGTCGCTGGTTCAAATCCAGTCTCCCCGACCAGGAATGGTGATCCAACAAGTGACCAAAGAGCCCTACCACATCTCTCTCTATCGACGCTATCGGCCGCAGCGCTTCTCCGAGGTCGTCGGACAGGACGAGATTACACGCACGCTCAAGAATGCAGTGATGACGGATGAGGTCGCCCATGCCTATCTCTTTTCGGGGGAGCGAGGGATCGGCAAGACCTCGATCGCCCGTATCCTCGCCCGCGCTGTAAACTGCCTCTACCCACAGGAGGGTGAGCCCTGTAACACCTGTGCCAACTGCAAGACGATCATCGACAATCGCTCACTCGACATCATGGAGATCGATGGAGCCTCCAATCGAGGAATCGATCACATCCGTCGCTTGCGGGATGAAGTGGCTTTTGCCCCCACCGACCTGAAGACGAAGGTGTACATCATCGACGAGGTGCACATGCTCACCAACGAGGCGTTCAACGCCCTGTTGAAGACGATCGAGGAGCCGCCGCCGCATGTCGTGTTCATCTTCGCCACCACCGAGCCGCACAAGGTCCCACGCACGATCATCTCCCGCTGCCAAGCGTTCGACTTCCGCAAGATCGCGCAAGAGAGGATCGCCCGTCACGTTTCAGAGATCGCCAAAGCAGAAGAGATAGCCATTGCAGACGACGCCCTCTCCCTCATCGCGAAGAAGGCAAACGGTGGGATGCGCGATGCGATCGTCATGCTCGAGCAGGCGGCAAGCTACGCCTCAGGTGAGATCACGGCAGAACTACTCCTTGATATGCTCGGCCTGGTGGGAGCCGAGGTACACGAGGAATTCCTGCGTGCACTGGGCAGTGGGGACAAGAGATCAGTGCTTGAGACGATCGACTCCCTTGTTGACCGCGGCAAAGATCTGGAAACCTTTCTGAGCGATCTTGTCACACTGATACGTGATCGCATGATCACAGCAGATGGGGATACCGCACGCGACATCGCCATATGCCGCGGTCTCCTTGACGTAAAGCAGGAGATCTTCCGATCGCTCGACCGCCGTATAATCCTTGAGGTAGGGTTCCTTTCGATGATCGAACAGCTCAATAAGGACGGGCTCATAGTTTTGACAAAGCAGGTGGGCTCCGAACAAGTCCTCACTGAGCCAGTGGCTGCCCCGCCAAGGAAGGCAAAGAAGGAAGAACCAAGTCTCACTCCTGCCCCGGAGGAACGTATGACTGATTCAACACCTGCAGAGACGTACAAGAAAAATGGTTCGGCAATAGTTGAGGAAGACGATCCTCCGATCGATCATCCCGCGATCGATGCAGTGCTTGCGGAAAAATGGCGCGTACTCCTGAAAGAGATCGAGAAGGAGCGGATCGCAATGGCAGCATTTCTCTCCGAGGGGATGCCGAACCTGGCTGGAAACAGATTGACCATCTCCTTTCACCCCGACCATACCTTTCATAAGGAGAGCCTGGAGAAACCGGCCAACTTGCAGTATCTTGCGGGGATGGTGCGACGGCACGTGGGAGAGAACTGCTACGTGGAGATCAGACTGGACGATGGCGTAGAACGCAGAGAGACCCCGAGTGAGTCGCTGCGAAAGAAGGTAGACCTCGTCTGTGAAGTGTTCGATGGAACGATTGTGAAGGAGGGATAATGAAGGGAATGCCCAATATGGGTAACATGATGCGGCAGGCAAAGAAGCTCCAAGAGAATCTTGAAAAGAAGCAGGCTGAGATCGCCGAGATGAAGATCGAGGCAAGTTCCGGCGGAGGGATGGTAACAGCAACCGTAAGCGGCAAGGGCGAGCTACTGAACCTGGCGATCGAGAAGGAGGTCGTCGACCCCGAAGACGTGGAGATGCTCGTTGACCTTGTCGTCGCCGCGGTGCAGGAGGCGCAAAAGAACGCACAGCAGAAGGCACAGGAGATGCTCGGGCCATTGACGCAAGGGATGAACCTCCCAGGAATACCTGGCCTATGATCGCGCCGCTCGAGGAGCTGATCACGGCTCTCAAATCACTCCCTGGAATCGGCCGCAAGAGCGCCGAACGCATGGCGTTCCACCTTCTCAATGCGCCACGGAAAGAGACGGAGCGCCTCGCACAGGCAATCACCAAGATCAAGACCGATGTTCATCGTTGCACGCGGTGCAACAACTTCGCGGTAGACGACCTGTGCGACATCTGTGCTAATCCCAAGCGCGATGAAGAGACGATCTGCGTCGTCGGCCAGCCGTGGGAGATCATGAAGATCGAGCGGACAGGAATCTATCGTGGCCTCTATCATGTCCTTGGTGGCCTCATCTCGCCGATGGACGAGGTGCAGGCGAGCGATCTGGCGATCGACAGCCTCATCCGCCGGGTGAGACAAGAAGGGACGAAGGAAGTGATCGTCGCCCTGGAGCCCAAACTGGAAGGAGAGATCACCAGCATGCACATTGTCTCGCTACTGAAGCCGTTGGGAGTGAAGATATCCCAGATCGCACAGGGCATCCCAGTCGGCCGCGATCTGGAATTCGCCGACGAGGTAACGCTCGGCCGCGCAATCAAGGGGCGCGTCGACTTGTAGCCATCGATGGCCTCAAGTGTGTGTTGAACGGCAAGAAGTGTTCACCACGAAGGACACGAAGAATGAAACACAATGGGATGTTAAACGCAACGGTCAACTTCTTGATGCCGCCATGCTTATCAATTGGATCAGCTACGACATATGCTGGCTCCTTCGTGCTCTTCGTGTCCTTCGTGGTGAAAAGGCATTTTGGACGCCTAGCGAACTGAAATGGGGCCGAATCGTCAGGACATCGAACAATCTAAGCACAAGATCGAGCGCCTTGGTAAAGCTAGTGTTGTGACTCTGCGAGAGTCTTGATGTTTGACCCGTCAGATCCGTTGGACGCTTGAAAGGATGACTATGAGCCAACAGATGGAACAAGCTAAGCATGAAGTTGAGCACTTGCGCGAGGAGATCCGGCGCCACAACTACGCCTACTACGTGCTCGATAGCCCGCACGTATCGGACGCCGAGTACGACGCCCTCTTCCAGAAGCTCGAAGAGCTGGAAAGAAACCATCCAGAGCTCATCACGCCCGATTCCCCGACACAGCGTGTTGGCGCAGTGCCGTCAGCCGGCTTTCCAACGGCGGTCCATGCCGTCCCCATGCTCAGTTTGTCCAATGCGTTCACCGAGGACGAGCTGCGTGACTTCGATCGCCGTGTGCGCAAGCTCCTCGATAGCGACGAAATAGCCTATATCGCCGAGCCGAAGCTCGATGGCCTCTCGGTCGAACTCGTCTATCGCGACGGCATCCTTGTGCAGGGCTCAACGCGTGGTGACGGAGTGAACGGCGAGGACGTGACGGTCAATCTGCGCACCGTGCGCTCGATTCCACTCCGCGTTCGAAGCACAAACGACAGCACGCCAACTCTTGTTGAGGCGAGAGGTGAGGTATTCATCAACAAGGATGATCTACTCAACCTAAATGAACAGCGGGAAAGGGAGGGCCTGCGGCCCTTCGCTAACCCGCGCAATCTTGCCGCCGGATCGCTGCGCCAGCTCGATCCACACGTGACGGCCACCCGTCCGTTGCGCTTCTATGCCTATGATTACGGCCGCTTGGAGGGAATCGAGGTATCGTCGCAGAATAAGCTATTGGATACGCTGGCAACGCTCGGGATCCCCACGAACCCGCTACAACGCATGTGCCATGGGATCGAGGAGGCAATATCCTTCTACCGTGAGTTTCAGCAAATGAGGGAGACTCTGCCCTACGAGGCCGACGGGATCGTGATCAAGGTGAACGATTTCTCCTCCCGAGAGAAGCTGGGGGCGGTGTCGCGCAGCCCGCGCTGGGCGATAGCCGGTAAATACCCAGCGGAGCAGGGAGTCACGAAGTTGACGGACATCGTCGTGCAGGTTGGCCGCACTGGCGTTCTCACCCCGGTTGCCATCCTAGAACCGGTGCGCCTGCGGGGGGTGGAGATTACTCATGCCACGCTGCACAACGAGGACGAGATCGAGCGCAAGGGAATCCGTGTCGGGGATATGGTGATTGTCCAGCGGGCGGGGGAGGTAATCCCACAGATCGTCGGGCCTGTGGTCCAGAGCCGAGACGGAACTGAAAGGAAGTTTATCATGCCCACAAAGTGCCCGGTCTGCGAAAGCAACGTCGTCAGACTACCTGGAGAGGTGGCGCACCGCTGTCTGAACGTCTCCTGCCCAGCGCGGATCAAGGAATCGATCGTCCATTTCGTGGGCAAGGGCGGATTCGACATCGACGGCTTCGGGGTTAAGCTCGTCGAACAGCTCCTCGCACACGGCAAGATCACCCGCGTAAGCAATGTTTTTCATCTCGCGTATGATGATCTGATCGATCTCGATCGGATGGGTTCGAAGTCTGTAGACAATTTATTGCAGGCAATCGAGCGCTCAAAGAAAATCTCGCTCTCTCATCTTCTGTTCGCTCTTGGAATCCCCGAGGTGGGAGAACACACAGCCGACATCCTCGCCCGCGACTTGAAGAGCCTCGATGCGATCATGAAAGCAGAGGTCGACGACCTCGAAGGAATCCCCGAGATTGGGCCTCGTACCGCGGAAGGGATTGTCGATTACCTTGCGCAGAGCGCGAACAGGGAGATGATCTCCGATCTGCTAACGTCGGGGGTGACAGTAATCGACGAAAGTGAGCCGAACGACCAGTCACTCTCCGGAAAGAAGTTCGTCCTCACCGGGACATTATCTACAATGACCCGCAACGAGGCGTCACACGCGATAAAGGATCGTGGAGGGGAGGTCTCGTCAACGGTAAGCAGAAAGACAGACTACGTCGTCATGGGAGAGAACCCCGGATCCAAAGCGGCAAGGGCGCAGCAGCTTGGGGTATCGACCCTAAGTGAAGAGGAGTTCCTCGCGCTCCTCGGAGGCAAGACTTGAACATACAATCGTTTTTCGATCTGGACCGAAGTGAGCTAGGTGGGTTCATGGAGGACCTCGGTGAACGCAGCTTCCGCGCACAGCAGATCTGGCACGGGGCATACGTTGATCTTGCCCCTTCATACAATGACATCACAACTCTTTCCAAGTCCCTGCGAGCTACGCTAGCGCAGCAGCTTCCGTTCGGCATGCTGCAGATCGCAAGCACGATCGAGAGCCACGATAAGCGAACGCAGAAATCCCTGTTTCGGCTCGCGGACGGTGAGACGATCGAAGCGGTGCTGATGCTCTATGACAAACGAAGGACGATCTGCGTCTCCACGCAAGTGGGATGCGCGATCGGTTGCGCGTTCTGCGCCACCGGCAAGAGTGGATTCACCCGCGACCTGAGCGCGGGGGAGATCGTGGCACAAGTGCTCCCCTTTGCCCGCGATATCGCCTCGCGTGGCGAGAGGATCACAAACATCGTGTACATGGGGATGGGCGAGCCGTTCCTAAACTACGATGCCGTGATGAAGTCGATTCGGATATTGAACGATCACGAGGGATTCAACCTGGGAGCGCGCAGCTTCACCATCTCCACCGTGGGGATCATCCCGGGAATCGAGCGCTTCACAGAAGAGGACTCGCAGGTCAACCTCGCTATTTCACTTCATGCCGGGGACGACGAGTTGCGCACACGCCTCGTGCCGATCAACACGCGCTATCCACTCGGGCCACTCATGGCCTCCTGCCGCGCCTACGTCAGGAAGACGCATCGGCGGCTCACCTTCGAGATCGCACTGATCGATGGCGTAAACGACAGCACAGATGACGCCCATAAGGTAGCAAAGCTCCTCGCAGGGCTCTTGTGCCACGTTAATCTCCTCCCGCTCAACCCGATTCCATCATCGATATTTCGCCCCAGTCCACGCGAGCGCGTAGACGCATTTGCACAAGAGCTCATCAAGGCGGGAATCAACACAACGGTGCGCATGGGAAGAGGAGTGAAGATCAGCGCCGGTTGTGGTCAGTTGAGAGCACGATCGAGCTGAGCGATCAATCGTTGAGGAGGCCGCGATAGAAATCGAGCGCGCGCTGTCCCCAGGTTTCACTGATGTGGCTCATACCCAGCTTCACGAGCTGGCGTGCCCGCTCGCGGCTGATTGACATGATCCTCCCCACCTCGGCCAGGTTATACGGGAAACCATCCTCGATCCCGTAGTGTAAGCGCAACGCGAACGCCTGCCGCGCCGGGAGGGTATCTAGTACACCATCCAGTTCGTCGTGGAAGAGAAGGCGGAGAGCCTCGCGCTCGGGAGAAAGAGCGGATTCATCCTCAATGATGTCCTCCAGCACTTCTCCCCCCTCGCCTCCAAGCACGCGGTCAAGAGAGGTGATGTCATCTACCTGCTTCTCTATCTGTCGCAGGCGATCAACCGACATCCCGAGTGCCTTGGTGATGTCTTCGTCGGTCGAAGTCCCCTCGCGGTCGAGGGCGCGCATCTGCTCCAGTCGGCGCACGGCACGGAACAGGTAATCGGGGATGCGGATCATACGCGAGTAGTCGGTGATTGCGCTCAAGATTGCCCTTCTGATCCACCACGAGGCATACGTACTCAACTTGTAACCGCGCTGCACATCGAAGCGATCTACCGCCTCTATCAGGCCAACATTCCCTTCCTGGATTAGGTCAAGAAGCGAGAGGCCAGCCTCGGTGTATTCCTTGGCAATCTTCACAACAAGCCGCAGATTGGCAGTGATCAACCTCTCGCGCGCCCCATCAATCCCCTCCCCCATGGCAAGCGCCACCTCGCGCTCCTCCTCCGGGGAAAGGACACGAAAACGTGCGATCTCGCGAAAGTACACGTTGAGAATGTTGACTGTGTCAGATGGCACACGCCTACTGGCAGCCTCTCTTCGCTCTGCGGTTTCACTCATGTCGGCGATCTCCTTGACTGCATAGACAAACTTTACGCTACACGCAGGGTGATCTTCAAACCGAATCCGGAAACGCTGACGCAGCAACATCAATCACATCAAGTTCCGTGACCAGTGCCGAAACGCTCAGGACACCACTCAGGCTGGGCATAGTTCTTCCCTCATCCCCGGAGACAAGCTCCTTGATGTATAGACCACCTTCCCCGCGCAGAACAAGCTCTACCTCCTGCGGGGAGATGATCGTTGCCTGTGCATCGATAAGACGACGGATACGCACAAGGTCGGCACGGCGATGCGCCACGCGGCGCGGCGTTCGCTGCTCTATCTGCCCGATAAGTGAAGAGACAGCGGAAAGCATTCGTTCCTCCTCCATAGGGGAAGCAAGGGAAACGCGAGCCCGATATGTCTTCTCAGCGTGTGTCTCCTTGATGAGAGCGACCGTATCGCGGGAGACAAAGTGCATATCGGTCACCTCGACCTTCCTCTGTTGCGTGCTGTTCACTTCATTCCTGAGAAGCGACAAGTCGAGACTCCGAACATGTGGTGAGACAACCTCGAGAACGAATGGTCGGCCACTACCGAGCATGCGCGCATCGATATCCTCGCGCCCGGCTCCGTGCAGGTGCGCCTCATCAGCACCCGCTGCCACCAAGAAAGGGGCCGCAATGAGCTCCTCTACCGATTCGGGATACTGCTTGCCCGTAAAGTTGCACGCTGCGCACCCCTTCCCTTTGCACTTACGACAAGGCCAACGGGTCTGCGGAATCCCGCGCACAAGCTTGCGGTACCTACCGTAGGCGTACACAGAACGCACCTTCAGTGTGATCGTGTCGGAAGAAAGATCGATAACGTACGACAAATGCGGGCGCTCAAAGTCGACCGTGCCGTGGCCAGAATGAACCTCAAACGCCTTTCCCATCTCGCGATTGAACGCATGCTTCAGCGGCTCGTAGTTATCAGTGTGAAACCGCTCAAGAAACAACTTCTCCCCTTGAGCGACACGCGCAGAAGGCTTGACACCGAACAGGTACGTATCAAACTCGATCGCATCACTCATCGCGATCGCACGCCTAGCCAGTTCATTTATGCGCTTGAAAGCCTCACCACAGACCCAACACGTTCCGCTCTTCCCGTGAACATCATGCATGGACAGGAGCGTGCGCAATGCACGTCCACGCTCTGTGTTGGATAAGCCATGCCCTACCTTGGCAAACGCGCGCCCCAGGCATTCGTCGCATATTGGCCCTGCACGCACGATCTTAGCCGCTGTCACTAGCACGTTGTTGATTGAACGTAACATCTCTTCACACATGTCTCATCCTCATACAGTTATCTTCAACTCTTCGCATCCCTTATCGCACAAAGCCTATCTCAGTATGAAGGTATTCTAACTGATATTCGTAGCAGGGTCACTGCAGCAGGGCGAGCACCCTTGACTTCCAACGCGTCTTATGCTACAAATGTGCATTACTCGATAATAGCAAACTCATGCGAAAGCTGGGGACGCAAAGTTACGGGCCTAAAGGGAGGAATCTATGGTCGCCGGGCCGCCGAAAGTGACGCCCATGTTTGTGGTGTTGTTAGAAAGTCTTGTTGTGCAACGAATACTTGCGGTATCCTGTTGTGTGATTTCATCGCGTATAATTTGCAACCTTAGTGGTCTTCTGTATTCATGCGGTTTGTCTTGTTCCTCCAGCAATGTACAGTGTATTTACCATTTCTTCTTTGGTCAGTTACTGATTGGTTACCTTTCAAGCAACAAACGCTATATTGCTTGTAGGGCGGAAGATTTCAACAAGGCGGCTTTGGATGGTGCTCTTTATCTGCTTCTCTTCGGGCGCTTGCAAGCACACCGGCAACGGAAAACAGGAGAAGATCTGGGGGTAATTACTAACGATCTATCTACACATGAGCTATCTTTCCAGAGCCGCCAAACTATATCACACGTGAACTGCCTGCCAGTCTTCGGCAAATCCAACTACAAAGGAAAAACCTGCATATGAACAACAACTACCACCTCCTTACTGTGTTGCGCCTGTAGACTCTACACCTCCTTGTGCCTTATAGGCGCGCCTCCGCAGGCGAGTCCCAACTATCGGACTCGCCTGTTTTTTTCTCCCCACGCGGCCCTTTCGCTTCAACAGCACTAACAATGCCCATTCTGCACACTACAAACTCAGAACCGATTTCCTAATATTGCATGGCGCATGCGCATGATGTAGGATGATTGCTCTATGAATTCAGGATCATGGTCCCTTGTCGTCTCATCAGTGTTGTTTATCCTCACATACGTGGGGATACTCTCCGAGCGAATACACCGCACCATTGTCGCCTTAGCTGGCGCGGTGTTGATGATCGCTTTTGGAACTTGGTTGTCGTTCTACGACATGCACCAAGCAGTCGATGCGATCGACTTTAACACCATCACCCTCCTGTTCGGGATGATGATCGTGGTCGGTCTATTCGCGGAGACCGGTTTTTTTCAGTACTTGGCAATACGAGCGGCCAAACTTGCCAGGGGCAAGCCGTGGCTCTTGTTGCTCTACCTGGGGCTCGTTACCAGCCTTGTATCGATGGTCCTCGACAACGTTACCACAATCATCATCATGATCCCGGTGACCCTGTCCATAGCCGATATTCTGGGGATATCCCCCATGCCATTCCTGATGAGCGCTGTACTCCTTTCCAACATCGGCGGCGTAGCAACGCTGATCGGAGATCCGCCTAACATCCTCATCGGCTCCGCCGCTGGATTCACTTTCACCAATTTCTTGACGCACTTGGCACCGATTGTCATTGTGGCTTGGGTCATCGCTCAACTGCTCCTCCTCTTCCTCTTCCGTTCCTTTCTCAAGTGCAAGCCAAAGAACGTCGATCGCCTTATGGAAATGGACGAACGACAGGCAATCACCGATCCTCTCACTACGTCCCGAATGCTAAAGGTGTTAGGGATAACAGTTCTTCTCTACCTTATTCATGACAAGATCGGCCTCGAACCGGGGTTGGTCGCGCTGATCGGTGCCTGCTTTGGCCTCACATGGATAAGACCAAAACTCGATCAGCTCTTAAGCAATATCCATTGGGATGTCCTGCTATTCTTCGTGTCGTTGTTCGTCATCGTCGGTGGATTGGAAGCAGGAGGGATCCTCACCTTGGCCGGAAGAGGAATTCTCCTCCTGACAGGACATGGGATGGCCGTCGCCGCACTCGTGATCCTGTGGGTGAGCGCCCTTGCATCGGGGGTGCTCAGCAATGTTCCGTTTACCATCGCTATGTTGCCCATCTTAAAAGGACTGGCAAGCCAAGGGATCTCTACCGGTCCGCTGTGGTGGGCCCTCGCTCTCGGAGTAGGCTTTGGAGCGAATATGACGCCAATTGGAGCTGCGTCAAACGTGTTTATCGTCTCCCTTGCCGATAGTATAGGAAAACCCCTTACGTTCAAAGAATGGCTCACAAACGGATCCACAATTGCTTTTGCAACATGCGCGGTTGGAAGCGCGGCCCTCTTCCTCGCGATCCAGCTTGGGCTTCTGTAAAATCCCTCTGGAGGTAATTCGATGCTTGTCCCTTTGTCCTCTTCGATCGGGATGATCGATACACACCAATTTGGCAGGATGCGCGCTGGCGCGGCATACTACCTGCACGGCACCCGGCATGCTCTAATCGAAACGGGAACGTCCCTTTCCACGCCGTATATTGTGAGGGCGTTGCCGGATGTAGAGCTTGACTACATCTTCGTCACGCACGTCCACCTTGACCACGCCGGCGGGGCGGGAAAACTGGTGCGCAGATATCCACACACCTCAGTTATCGTTCATCCCCGCGGAAGAAAGCACCTGATCGATCCCTCTCGCCTGGTGGAGAGCGTGCGCGCGGCAACGGGCGAGATGTTCTCACTCTACGGAGAGGCAATCCCAATCGACGTAGAGCGTGTGCATGAAGCAGATGATGCTGAACGTTTCGATCTGGGGGACGGAGTCATCATTGAGGCAATATACTCTCCTGGCCACGCCCCACATCACCTTTGCTTCTTCGAGCAAAAAGAACGCATACTCTTTGCCGGCGACGCGGCGGGTGCGTTCCGCAACGGGATCCTCTACTGCACAACCCCTCCACCAAGCTTCAACTTGGAGGCAAGCCTGGAGACGATCAAACGGCTCCGCTCTCTTCACCCAAAGTGGATCTTCTACACGCACTTCGGTCCCGCGGATGATGCCGATAGTCTCCTGGCAAGCTACGCTGATCTGCTTAAGCGCTGGGTTGAGAAGATCGACACACTGCGTGAGAAGATGTCCGCTTCCGATCTCATCGATAGCGTACTTGCCGACTCAAGCCTCATCCCATCTGGATTCGATGAGGCTTTACGCCCCGAGCTTGCCATGTCGGTGCGAGGAGTGCTGAGCTACTTGGAGCATAAGACACAGTGATCGCCAGCGTTCTGCTTTCTCTTCCCATCGATCATCCGTTCGATTTTGCGGTTGGAGATAATCTCAAGGAAGCGATAGCCGTAGGCAAGCGTGTCATCGTTCGCTTCCATGGCAAGGAGAAAACAGGAATCGTAGAGTCACTAGCAGAGAAGAGCGAGCATCCCGGCCCGTTGGAGCCGGTGTTGAGCGTTCAACCCAATCCATCGTTCACTCCCGATGCGCTATCGTTCTGCCTGGAAACGGCCGCGCACTACCTTTCTTCACCGGGCCTGTTTGTCAATCGCCTCCTGCCACGCACAGCAAACACCCACAGAGAAAGATACCTGCAGGCTACTGGAAAGCTGGATGAGATCGCAATGAACATCGAATCACGCTCCGTGCGTGCGCCCCGACAGGCGGAGGTGCTCCGTTTTCTCCTGGCAAGGCGTGGCCCCTGCGCGGAAACCGATCTAAGAGAGAGGCTGCATACACCCAACAGCGTCATCAACCGCTTAGTCGACCTCGGTTTGATCGAGGAGGCTCATCCGCGGTCTACGTTTTCGCAGATGACATCTCTGGAAGGTGTAAGAGCGATGGATGCAATGACGCCAAACGAGAAGGCCCACACCCTCCTCTTTTCTCGCTCCCGAATAGGCGAATACATTAAGGCAATCGAGGAGACTCTCGCGTCAGGTAAGTCTGTCCTCCTGCTCGCACCGGAGATCCTCATTGCACGTGGCATCTTCGTCAATCTGCAGCGATCCCTCTCCGTTCCCGTCGCTCTCTATCACAGCGGAGTTGCCGAGGGAGAGAAGGGACGTGTGTGGAATGATGTCCTGCACGGGAGAGCCCGCATCGTTGTCGGAACGCGTTCCGCCCTCTTCCTCCCCTTTTTTCACCTCGGTCTGGTAATCGTCGATGAGGAGCAGGACCGCTCGTACAAACAAGATGAGATGATCCCCCATTACCACGCTCGCGATGTAGTGACGTGGAGAGGCGATATCCGAGCAATCTTCGGATCGGCCGCACCTGCGATCGAGACCTTCTATCGCGCACAAATGGAAGAGATCCACCTCACTCGTAAGCCTGTAGCACAGGAAGCCCAGAATGCAACGATCATCGACATGCGTAAGGAGAAGGGAACGTTGAGCGATGCACTGCTCGATGCCATTGCCGAAACGTTAGCTGCAGGGAAACGCGTGTTGATAGGGGTGAACGCTCGTGGTCACTTCCAAGCCGTACTGTGCAAGAAGTGTGGTCAGCCGCTTCGTTGTCCGCACTGCGGCGCCAACCTAACCTATGATGTACGCTCGTCACAGCTCGTTTGCCGCGTGTGCGGGATAGCGCAGCCGCGTATGACCTGCCCCAACTGCGGCGGGCGCAGCCTACGCTTCGTCGGAATCGGCAGCGAACGCATCGAGGAGGAGATGAGAGTGCGCTTCCCGAACGCACGCATCGCACGCATCGACGGAACATCCCTTGCCAACAAGACCGCAGTGACACGCGCAGAAGCAGCGATCGAAGGCGCAGCACAGATCATCGTAGGCACACCGCTTGCCACAAAGGGACCGATCATCCATGGCCTCGGTCTGGCAGCAGCGATCGGATCAGACGCGATCCTCGCCAGGCCGGACTTTCGTGCCACTGAGCGAACGTATCAGTACCTCACCGGTCTGTTCGGGCGCCTGGATGAAGGGGGAGGTGCGATTGTCCAGACGGGCTATCCGGACCACTTTGCAGTTGCCGCTGGCATCCGCGGAGACTACGACCTGCTCTACGCACGCGAGATCGCGGAACGCGAGGCCATGTTCTATCCCCCCTTCTCCCATCTGGCGCGAATCATCATCCCTCATGCAAGAAGCACCGATCGCTTAGGCCGAATACTGAGCGAGTACGACGTACAAATCATCGGCCCCGCACCGCATCCATGGCATCACGGACAAGATGTCGTCCTGATCAAGGGAAGGGATGCCAGCGTTGTACGCGCGGCATGTGCGCGGGTACATGCGGAGATCCCCGGCAAGGGTGGAAACACTGTTGAGGTTGACATCAATCCCGAGCAACTCTAGCTTAGGTGAATCTCGATGATGTCCTTGTCGGCGAGCACGTGCGTCGTTGGGACTTGCTGGCCGTCGAACCGGCCGGATCCCCAAACGCGAATGTACTTGAGGCGATCGACGAACTCGCGGTGCACGGCGCGTACGGCATCGAGTGCCATGCTCCCCGCGGGGAGAACGTACGGCTGCACCATGTCCGCCGGCTTTCCCGGTAGTTTCGTGTACACGCGGATCACGTCAAGGCCAACGAATACCTGTTTGCGCAGGGTATCGAGCCCAGTCCCATCCACCGGGCAAACGACGACCACTGGAAAGAGATCTGAAAGCTCCTCCACCCTCGCGGCAAGGTCACCCAAATCGCCCCGCGTGAGGACGATCCGGCACGGCACATCACGCACGCGCATCTCTTCCTCCGTGTTCTCCCGTTCCCGCACGAGCCTCACGTGGTGCTCCTCGAGAAGAAAGACGATCTCTTCCACAGCATCGACAAGCTCCTCGACCTGCGCGCTCCCATCGAGGGTAAGAAGGCAGAGGTCCGATTGACGCAGGAGACTGTACAGCCAGGACTCGCTGAATTCAGAGCTTATCGGCGGAAGATCAACTAACTGAATCTGCACATCCTCGAAGGCCATCATCCCGGGAAGAGGGAGAACGGTGGAGTACGGATAGTCAGCGACCTCGGGATGGGCGTTGGTCAACGTGGCAAGGAGGCTAGACTTGCCGCTGTTCGGCGGACCGAGAAGAGTAACCTGTCCTGCCCCCTCACGCTCGATGTGATCAAGCTGCGGGCCCTTGTGATGCGACGATTTGCCTTGTGATCCCTTCAACTTGGCAATCCGGCGCTTGATGTCGGCCTGCATGTGGTCCGTCCCCTTGTGCTTGGGGATGGTGGCAAGCATCTTCTCGAGCGCAGCAAGCTTTGCTTGTGGATCCTTCGCCGCACGTAGCTCGCTACGCGCCTTCAGAAAGTCGGCTGTCAGGTTCGCCGGCATACTATTTCACGTCACCTCACTCATTATGTGGAATCTGCACCGTACTCCCGCCGATAAACTCCCGCACGACCGCATCGCCGGGGATGAGGGAGAGATTGTTCACTTGATCCATGGTCAGCCCAACAGTCGCATCAAGAAGCTTACTCACCCGTTGGTAGCGGATACGGGCATCAAGAAACGATGCGTACTGATCGAGGCTACTCGGCTCAGGCCAGATGCTGTCATTCCCGGAGAAGAACGGTTTCAGCGCGGGAAGGTCAAACGGCATTCCTCCGTTCACCACGCAATCGGCCAGACCCTTAAGCGGGATGATGGAGAACAGCTCGCCTTGGCGCACGTAGTGCCAATGGAGGAGCGTGGAGAGCGGGGCATGATTGCGGTGGGCAGCGTCGCGTAGCGATCGCCTCAGCAGGCGCACATCCTCGAATCGGGTGAGTCGCTCCCCGCTCCAATCCATCTCCACCAGCGGCTTCATCACCACATTCTCGTAGAGCGGATTCATCGCCTCGATGTACAGCCGGAAGATAAGCTGAGAATCTATCCCCTCGATCAGCGGCGGGTAGAAGCCATGCAGACAGTCGAGGAGGAGAATCTGGTCGGGCTCGCGCGACACTTTCTTCGTCCCCGAGCGCCGCCCCTCCTTGAAGCTGTACACCGGCTTATCGATAGTCTCACCAGCAAGCAGAGCACGTAGGTGCGCGTTCAGAAGCTGAATATCGAGCGCCTCCGGTGTCTCGTAGTTGCGGTCGTTTATCCAATCGCTCGGGTGCTCTATCAGCGGCCAAAAATAATCGTCGAGATTCAGCATGAGGAAGCGCAGACCCTTGCGACGCAGTCGATCGGTCAACTTGACCGTGGTCGTCGTCTTTCCCGAGGATGAAGGTCCACTCACCCAAATCATCTTGATCTCATCGCCAGCTTCGATACGCTCAACCACCCGCGCCGCGGCGGCATCAAGGGAAGACTCGTACGCTTCCAGGGATTCATCGATCAACGGTTTGATCTTTCCGCTTCTGACAATCTCGTTCAAGTCCTCAACCGTGTCGCACCCGTGTGCACGGTTCCACTTCAAGAGCGGCTCCATCTGCGAAGGCGGATACCCCTTGCGGACGAACTGCTCCTGCGTTATCGCGCCCTGCCGTACCCAGTGGTGTCCCCAGCGGAAGGCGGTGTATGCGTCCGCGGCACGTGTGAAACCCGTGCTGTGTAAGACGTGCAACACAACATCCTGGATTTCCTCAATTGTTGGCGGGAAGTTGGCCACCAGGTGATGCGGATCACCGTTCAAGACAACGACAACAAGATCGGAAAGAAACGCGGCGATTCCGTCATCGTTTGCCCCGGCAGTGAAGATCCTATCGTTGATCCCTTCCAGATAATCCTGTTCAAATCCACCAATTGAGTCCGCTGCCCGCCGAATCGCATGGGCAACCCGCCCCTGATCGAAGCTAACGAGGGCATGATTGCGCTTCATCACCTTACCAATCTTGTTCACAACTGCCATAATGACCCCATTATACCGAAAATCTCATTCTCAAGGTGAGTCCTGTCCGAAGGATCGCCCGATCGATTCACTCCTCTACGCGAAGCTCAATGGCATCGAAATAGGCGCTACACGCCTCTTCATGGCTCTCATCACCAAGGACAATCAACCACTCACCACCGTCTTTCAGCCTCGCTCCGCTTTTCCCGGACGCGTATAGTACATCATTTACATAGAACTCATACCCATTTGGAGAAAAAACAAACTTGTACGTGTACCATAGGTAAACACCGGGCGAGAACGACAGTGGGTGCCTGATGTCCGTTCCGTACGAGTCAACCTCATGGATCTGCGCTCCACCCCCGCTATCGGTAAACAAATAGTAGGGAAGGGACGGAGTGGGCTCATCGAGCGACTGGCGTAACGGGTAGATAGCGAGCATCTGGTCATCCTTCGTCTTGCTCATCATCGCCTCGCACGAGAAGACGAGCTTTTGACCAACCCTCAACGGAGGCAGGTCCACGCTGACGAAACGTCTCTGCCAGCGATCACCACCGCTGTGGATGTGCAGCACGTACCCGTGAGCACCACCGAGGTTCTCCACCGTCCCTTCTCCTGCACTCGCCCACTGCGGATCGAGCTGCCAGCGATCGAGCGCCGCTTCGCCATCGGAGAAGTCATCCT
>JAYEFP010000239.1:0-17712 GCA_034715975.1 Candidatus Bipolaricaulota bacterium
ACCTTAATGTCTCATCTCAGCGACCTTTGCGCCTGCCTGTGCCAGTGAGGCAGACAGGTCCTCTGCGGTAAAATGCTTGAAACTAGGAGCCGAGTATGAAGACGAGCGATAGAAACTGTTTACGCAATAGGCTCATGCGGTGGGTCAAACTGCTAAATGCTCCTGTTTGCGTTTATCAATCTTCAGCTTCGGGTTCCTTTGGACGGCGAGGAGACGATTCGTGTTTACTAGCCCCGCTGTTGTTCCGATCCTGAGGAGGAGTTTATGCGCTATTAAAACTCCTTAACCAAGCCTTCTTTATCCCCACTACGAGCTAAGCTCCTGAACCGCTCCGTAAGTTTGCGTAAGACCGCTGATGTGTGTGGCTACTTTCTGCGAGTACTTATCACAAACAACTCGAATCGCTTGCCAACGGCCCATTCCTGTTCTCCTCCAGACCGCGGCACCAGTGTCTTCTCATGCCCTCTGCCCATGAAATTCACCGCTTGCTTCATGCGTATCTTGTCTGAGACAACTTCCTCAAACTCTTGTGATATAATGGGTCATGAAGTTGAGAACTTGGTGGCTGCTCGGTCTGCTAATCTTGGTAGCGTATCATGCCTTCGGTCTGTCGAATGCGCCTGATGCAATGTCTCTTCATGTACAGGTTGACGACACTGCGCTTCCTCTCCTCATGCTCGCGAATGTGACCGGTGGAACGTCTCCGTATATCGTCGAGTATAGCGTAGACACGCCGCTGATCGAGACGATAAACGTCAGACTAACCACAACATCTACGCAATGGGTAATTCCACTTCCCACCAATTCACTGCAGACGATTCACGTGCGCGTTGCTGATTCAGAGGGATTCGCGACGGAAATGGAGTTCGATGTGGTTCGTAAGATTCTTCAGGGAGAGCCTTTCCTCCTAGATGGAACCCGCTACGACGGGGCGCTGGTCGCAGCCTCCGAGAGTGAGCTGAAACTTGTGCGAAAGGAAGACTCTGTCCTGTCGAGCGATCCATACGTATTACCAGCTCCATTCAAATTCGACAGCACCGGTAAACCCGTCGAGATCACGGCGGAATGGCCAGCTCACTACGTTGTCTCACTCAGTTCCCTCCGCCCACTCGTTGTCACAATCAGCGCGGGGGAAGACAGGCGGCTGGCTATCCGAGGCATGTGCGAAGACTATACAGGACGGCTACTAGGGTACACGTACATTGACGCGCAAATCGAGCGAATGGCCGCTGTGGGGATCAACGCCGTTCAGTTCATCAAGATGTTCGCAATGGACGACGAAACAGATAACCAGATCTATGATCCAAATCCCATGAGCAATGTGGATGAAGAGTTGCGCTCTGGCATCATTGCGATGAAGCAAACGGGGTTTCAAGTCATGCTTCGCCTCGTTATATTTCTCAATGCCCCGTGGCCAAAAGCTGACAATCTACAAACTCGACTTGCTCCCAGCGACTGGAACGAGTGGTTCCGCTCCTACGAGGAGATTGCTCTGCGATATGCCAAGCTGGCAGAGGAGACAGGAGTTGATATCTACTCTTTTTCAGACACGCTCCAGACAAGCTACGTGTTCGAGGAGAAATACCGAGAACTGATTGGCCATCTTCGAACAGTTTACTCTGGTGAGCTGACAGTTTTGACAGGGCCGTACGGAGAAGAGCTGAAGAAGGTTGGCTTCTGGGATGTATTGGACTACATTGGCATTGATGGCTCCCTTCTCACGGTAGGATACGTTCCCTTTGAGGAGGCGAATGATCTCTCCCTTGATGAAATCTACAAGATCTACCTTCGTGAGTTCGAGGAGGAGGTTCTCCCTACTGCAAAGTCGGTGGGCAAGCCGATTCTCTGGGGTGAGATCTACTACCGATCAGTGGAACGGAGCACATACAGCCCATCCGGTCTTCCCTTTGACCAGTTTATTCAGGCTCACGACAACGATGAAGCTATTGACTTCCAATTTCTGATTGACTTCGAGCAGCAGGCCAAAGGATACAGCGCGATGTTGCGTCTCATGCAAACTTACTCTGATGCCATTGCGGGAGCGTTTCATCTCCAGTGGACATTGGAGGATCCACTCTTACAGTGGTGCTGCAGCGGCGGCTCGCACATAATCCCATTCACCATGGCCGAAGATGTGTTCAGGCTCTGGTGGACGCAGGATTCACAGGCAGATGCTTTTCGCCGCACCGTCGGGCTACAGCAAGAAAGAATCGAGTACGAGGAGTTCTCAAGCACGGCATATCGGGGATTCTGGTATCTCGAGTCATTCGGCGATAGCTCCGCTACCTGGCAAGAGATGACAGAAGGTCTCGATGCCGCGTCGATCGATGTCATTGAGTTTGCGTACTCGAACCCCGCAGATGACTTCCTTAGGCTCCGTTACACACTGAACCACTCTATGGATTACTCTGACTTTGATGGCATAGTATTTGTGGTTTCTGCTGAAGAACCTTGTTCCGTTCGCTTCGAGGTTGCCTTTTCAGATTGGAGGTCTGCACTTTCACATTCCTACCGAATAGGCCAAATTCCAACTCTGATTCGTATTCCGTTTGCTGCCTTCGCTGTGCCCCCTGAGGACGTAATACAACTTCATCTGTCCTCGGATAAGGTTGACCCTACTGCACTCAACGCCGTCGCCCTGAGGCCAGAGCGCGGAAGCGGGACAATCACAATTTACGCGGTTGGAGCCTACCGGATGAGGTAGAGAAGGTAATGCTGTAGAGCCTAGGAGATTCCAACTTGCTGACTCGATGTAACACAACTGCCTTTTGGTTATATACTGAAAGCTGCTGCTTCAGACAAGCGATTCCTCACAGCCCTGGTGCCGTCGCTTGGCGAAAGGACTTGAGCACGCTCTCTACCTCCTCGTCGAAGATGTGAGTGTAAATCGATAGTAGTGGAGAGGTCTGCATAGCCAAGCACCTTTTGCACGAGGCGAATCTTGCTCGTCTCGCGATAGAGGTCAGTGGCAAACGAGTGCTGCAAGGTACATGCTGAGACATTCTTGTCGATCCTTGCCCTGGCTGCGTACCGCTTCACCATGCGCTACACATAGCGATGACCTAGCGGCTGGCCCTGTAGTGTAGTGAATACATGCTCGCAGGTGTCACACGCCGTTGCCTGGCGCTCTCTCCAGCTCGTCAGGCGGTTGATATCGCCTTCCGCCACCCACAACAGGGTGCGATCCTTGCTCCCCTTTCTCAGGCGGACCATCAACTTACCTGTAGTGAGATTCATATCGTGCCACTTCAAGGACGTCACCTCCGCCAACCGGAGCCCGGTGTTGAGCATCAAGCGCAACATCGTTCCGTTACGCTCACCGGTGGCCCGGTGTTCAAGTGCTAAACGGTCGCGTTCTCGAAGAAGCAGCCGTTCTGCACGCGGAACTGAATATCGATTTCACCGATGCCTACTTGGCCTGCTTTGCGTGCGGAAAAGGATTGGAAGACGTGTACACGTTCGACAAGAATCATTTCTCCAGAATTCCGCGCCTACACGTCACATCCCGTTAATCTTCATCACTCTCTCTCCTCTCCCCTGTTCGTTATCACGTGTCAAGACGCAGCAGGCAAATCAGTTATCAGAAATCAACGGCACTATGCTGCAATTTGGAACTTGACAAACGTGGCAATGTGTGTTATAAGGTCTGGCTTGTGAACGTGAACACAAGCACAAAGGACCGAGGGATGCTAAAACACCAGGACGTACCGGAAGAAACTATGCAGCGGATGCTTGCGTATCTGCGTCAGCTTGACTGCATGCTCCTGGAGGGAAAGGATTCTTTTTCTTCCCAAGATCTTGCTGACGCTCTCCATGTGAATCCGGCTCAAGTCCGGAAGGATTTCTCATATTTCGGAGAGTTTGGAACGCGCGGCGTTGGCTACGGCACACAGCATCTAACGCAAGAATTGCGAACAATCCTGAACCTCGATCGTACCTGGCAAGTAGCATTAATCGGAGTAGGGAACATCGGCTCAGCCCTCCTGCGTAACCCGGAGCTGAAGCGACAGGGGTTCGACATAGTGCTAGCGTTCGATAAAGCTCCTCGTCGCATCGGGAAAAAACTGGAAAGTGTGACGGTGGAGGATGTGATCAAGGTCAGTGAGCGGGTTCGCGAGGAGCAGATCCAACTAGCAATTATCGCAACTCCGGTGGAGTGCGCCCAGGAGATGGCCAATACTCTGATCCAAGCGGGGATCAAAGGATTTCTATGCTTTGCTCCTTGCCATTTGCATGTCCCTGATGACGTCCGGATCGTGCCAATTGATATCCCCATGGCGTTGGGAAAGCTGGTCTACCGCCTGTAGGAGGTCTGCGTTGGAAAAACACAGTGAACATCGGATTGCACGTTATCTGGCCGCTTTCGTCGTTTCGTTTGCGGTGTGGCTCGCCCTCGTTGGCACACTGAATTGGCAGGAACTTCTCATGGGAGGAGTATTATCAGCGATTGCTGCCGCGTTCGGTTGGCGCTACTTCTCGCAAGCGGGATTCTCTCACTTGAGTGTAAAAAAGCTCATCTATCTGATCGCCTACATTCCGGTATTTTTCTGGGCAATGATCAAGGCCAACTTCGATGTCGCCTATCGGGTGCTCCATCCTCGTATGCCGATAAATCCCGGTATCGTTCTTATTAAGACTGATCTGAAGTCCGATAGCGGGAAGCTGGCGCTGGCCAACTCCATTACCCTTACTCCGGGAACGCTCACCATGGACGTGAAGGGAGAGAATCTCCTCATCCATTGGATCAACGTCAAGACCACGGACACAAATAAAGCAACCAGGATTATTAGTAAGCGATTCGAGCGCTTCCTGAAGGTGGTTTTCTCATGACAGCGCTATGGTTGTTGTTCCTATCGTTTGGTGCGGCTGGGATTGTGCTCTGCTTGGTGCGCGCGGCCGCGGGACCCACTACCCCGGATCGAGTTGTGGGGGTGGACGGCACGGTCACTATCACTATCGCGTTGATGGTCCTGCTTGCCTCGTTCTTCGATCGTCAGATCTACTTGGACGTAGCGTTGGTATATGCGGTCCTCGGGTTCATCGGGGTCCTAGCGGTGGCTCGCTACATGGAACGGGGGGTGTAATGCGCATTTTCGGAGAGATTCTAATTGGGATCGGAACAGCGTTTCTCTTCCTGGGAGGCTTAGGAATATTCCGCCTTCCTGACGTCTACAACCGCTTGCAGGCAGGGACAAAGTGCACGACGCTGGGCGCGTTCTCCACGATCCTGGGTGTGGGTTTCGTCCACCCAAACTGGATGATGAAGTCGATCGTCATCGCGGTGTTCATCCTGCTGACCAACCCGATCAGTGCACACGCCCTGGCACGGGCAAGCTACAAGAGAGGGATCAAGCTCTGGGACAAGAGCGTTGTCGATCGCTGTCAAGAGTTCGAGGAGTGTCAGGAGATCATAAAGGAGGAGGAAGGATGATCTACATCGCCATTCTTACTGTAGCGATGCTCATCGCTGCCGGGGCGGCCTATCTCTTTCGCGACCTGATCGCCGCGGTCGTCGCCTGCGCCGCGGTGAGCCTGATCGCTTCTGGCCTGTTCTACCTATTGCAGGCACCGGACGTGGCGATGGCAGAGGCGGCAATCGGTGCAGCGCTGACTACCGCTATCTTCGTGATCGCCATCCGCAAAACCGGGAGGTACGAGAAATGAGAGCATTCGTGAGCTTCAGCATTCTCTCCTTGATCGTGGTCGGGCTAGCACTTTCCCTCTCCCATGTCCCGTTCGGTCAGGATCGGATGAAAGTTGCCGACTACTACCTCGATCATGGGGCAACCGACACGGGATCGCCGAACCTTGTCACAGCGGTCGTGTTAAACTTCCGCGCCCTCGATACCCTGGGCGAGATAACTGTTCTGTTCATCGCCTCACTTGGAGTAGGAGTTTTCCTTTCGTTGCAGAAGAAGAAAGACACAGAAGATACGAAAAATCTGCCGGAAGCGAGCCTAATCGTCCGCCGGGGATCACAATTCCTATTTCCGCTAATTCTGTTATTTGGAGGATACATCTTTCTCCATGGGCATCTTACCCCGGGGGGAGGATTCCAAGGCGGATCGGTGATCGCTTCGGCGTTCTTGCTGATGTTCCTTGGTAACACCGGGTATCACCTGCGCCAGAAACCACTGGCAGTGACGGAAAGCCTGGCCGGGATTACTTTCGTCATCATCGGTCTGATCGGTCTGGGAATTGGCGGGTACTTCCTCAACAACTTCCTTCCAAAGGGGAGTGAATTCACCCTGTTTAGCGCCGGTGTCATTCCAATCCTCTATGCGGCGATCGGGCTGAAGGTCGGGGCGGAGCTGACGGGAATCGTAGCCAATATGTTTGAAAGCGGGAGCGAAAGATGACGATCGGAAATCCAATAATGTATGTTGGAGCAGTTGGCCTGATCATGATCGGTCTGTTTACCATGCTTAGTAAACGAAACCTGATCAAGATCATTATTGGGTTGACGCTCTTGGATACGGGAGTGAACCTTCTGTTAATCGCGATTGGCTACATTCACAATCGCACTGCTCCAATCATTACGAAGGCATACACCAACCCGAGCAAGATGGTCGATCCAATTCCCCAAGCGCTCGTCCTGACGGCAATCGTTATCGGTCTTGGCGTGACTGCCCTCGCCCTTGCACTCGCGATCCGGGTGTACGGCCACTACAAGACGCTCGATACACGCAAGATGAGGGGGCTCAAATGGTAGCGGCGTTACTCATTGGCCTTCCGTTCCTAGGCGCATTTTTGATTCCCCTTGTGGGGCTGGCCAGCAAGAGGCTCTCTCAGTACATACCAGCAGCGGTCATGCTCAGTAATCTAGGGATCTCGCTTGCCCTCCTTCCACAGGTGATGCACGCGCCGATTGTAATCTCGATCAGCGGGTGGACGGCGCCGTTGGCGATAAACTTCGTGGTCGGCCCACTAGGGTTAGGCCTGGTAATTCTCATTTCCCTAGTTGGATTCCTGGTCACTGTCTACGGCGTTGGCTACATCCATGAGGAGCCGAAGGAGAAGTACCACATACTCATGCTTACCCTCCTTACCGGGGCAACGGGGATGGTCCTCACAGGCGACATCTTCAACCTATTCGTCTTCTTCGAGATTCTAAGCTTATCCTCCTACGCGCTCACCGGGTACAACCGTGATTGCGGGGGCACGGAGGCAGCAATCAAGTACCTCATCCAGGGCTCGATCGGCTCGGCGTTTATTCTGATCGGGATAGCCCTTCTGTACGGGATAACAGGGACACTGAACATGGCCGACATTGCCGCTCATATCACGGGGGCCGATCCAACACTGTTGTTCATGGCCATGTCGCTGCTCATCGTCGGGTTCGGCGTAGAGGCGGCGCTCTTTCCGCTCAATGCCTGGCTTCCGGATGCGCACTCTTCCGCTCCGTCCTCGGTGAGCGCGATCCTGTCCGGAATCGCCATCGAGACCGGGGCGTACGCCGTGGCGCGGATCGTGTACACGGTCTTTGATAGCCACGGGATCATGCTCGTTCTCGCTATTCTAGGAGTAGTAACACTCCTGCTCGGCGAGATGTCGGCCTTCCAGCAGAAGGGTGACGTTAAACGGTTGCTCGCCTATTCGAGCATTGGGCAGATGGGGTTGATCATGCTCGCGTTCGGGATCGCCAGCGATGCCGGGGTATTCGCCGCGCTGTTTCAGCTTGTGAGCCATACGCTAGCCAAGGCCCTGCTGTTCCTCGCTACTGGCTACATCATCTATCGTGTTGGCTCGAAGAAGCTATCGGCCCTCGCCGGACTGGGGCGGAAGATGCCGTTCACCGGCGCGATGATTGCGGTCGCTGTTCTGTCGCTTGTCGGCGTGCCACCGTTCGCCGGGTTCATGAGCAAGTTCTCCATCGTGCGGGCTGCACTGGCACAAGACAGTGCTACGTACACCGGCCTCATCGTACTGGTGTTGTTGGCGACTGTGATTGAGGTTGGATACTTCATGAAGCTACTACAGATAATGTTTTTCACCGAGGCAGAGACAGAGGGAGCAGTGAAGGAGCTTCCACTGTCTGCTCTTATTCCAATCACCATCCTTGCGGCGCTCATCATCGCCATCGGTGTCTACCCGCACATCATCAGCGGCGTGTTGCAGCAGGCGGCAAACGGGCTCGTAGAGAGATCGGCCTATATCCAATCAGTATTGGGAGCGCTGTAACATGATCCTAGAAATACTCGTTATCGTTGGGCTTGTCGCTCCTCTACTGGGGATTGCCATCGGGCGCGGGCGCCCACGGGTGCGCAGTGTGTATTCACTCTTGGTGACACTCTTCCCGCTTGTAGCCCTCGCGTTTATGTATGGTCGGACGATTGCCGTACAGTATGCGCACCTTCCCTTCCTGGGGATTGATCTATCGCTTCGCCTGACCCCATTATCTTGGTTCTTCGGCATTGCTATCTCCGTGATTGGCTTCTTTGCGCTCATGTACTCGTTCTCGTACATGAAGGATCGCAAGCGACTCGACCTGTTCTACTTCCTATTCCTTCTTGTTAATGGAGGAATGCTGGGCGTTGTACTGAGCGGTGATCTATTTACGTTCTACATCCTGTGGGAGATCATGAGCATCAGCACCTTTATGTCGATCAGCTTTAATGGCAAAGGAGCTCTCTCCGCAGGGATCAAGTATATCCTATTCTCGATTATCGGGTCGTCGGCGATGCTGATCGCCATCGTCAGCCTGTACGTGACTTTTGGGACCGTCGATATTGTCGCCCTAACGACGGCCATGTCGGGCGCTACAGTTAGTTACGCGATCTTCATCCTGATGATGTTCAGTTTGGCATTTGGGATTAAGAACGCCGTCTTGCCATTCCATACCTGGCTTCCCGATGCGTACGCCGAATCAGTGACTGCGTTCTCCGCAGTTCTATCCGGCATGCTTACTCGACTTGGTATATACGGCTTTCTCCTTGCCATGTACGTACTCGTCGGATCCGGGATGTTGCAGCGCTTCGATTACCATGGGATAAGCTTCAGCATCGTTTTTGCTTGGCTTGGGGCAATATCGATCATTATCGGCACATTCATTGCCCTCCTTCAACACGACGGGAAGAAGCTCCTTGCCTGGCACGGGATCGGTCAAGGGGGCTACATGATCCTAGGAATTGCACTTGGCTCCAGCTTAGGGGTAGCAGGCGGGATCTTCCACACGCTTAACCACGCAATCTATATCGTGTTGCTGTTCTTTGTTGTTGGTGCGGTGCAGTACCGTACCGGCGGGATAACGGATCTCACCCGCCTAGGGGGATTAGCCAAGAAGATGCCGGTGACGTTCATCGCCGCTTTGCTTGGGATCAGCGGCCTGATCGGCATTCCGTTGACTAATGGCTTTGTCTCTAAGTGGTTAATCTATAAGGCACTAATCATCGACAGCCATCCGTTCCTTGCCTTCGCTGCCCTAATTGGGACATGGGGCACTATTCTCTCGGTGTTTAAGTTCTTGCACAACATCTTCCTCGGTCAACTCCCAGAGGAGTACAAAGATGTGAAAGAGGTTCCGTTTGCTATGCAGATTCCAATGATGTTCTTTGGCGCGTTGATCTTGCTGTTCGGCATCTTCCCCGGCCTTCCATTACGGGCTGTTGCTTTGATCGAAACGTACTTGTCGATCGACCCAATAAGGAGCACCCTGTTCGGTGTCCCCAAGGCTGTAGGAGAGCTCAACATGATAAACATCTTCGCGGCGGTGCTCGTCGCAGGGCTAGCAGTATATGGTGTATTCTCGCTTGCACGCAGATCGAGGCAAGTAAGCCAGTATGATAACTACGCCGCTGGCGCACCAGTACCTGTGGGGCAGTATCAATACAGTGTGAGGTTTTACGACCAAGCAGATCGGATGATAAGGCCTTACTTACGGGATAGAGTCGATGATTTCTACGGTTGGATAGCAACGCAGAGCACTGCCTTTTTCGAGCAGGTGAGAAAGATCTATTCGGGAAACATCAACACCTACGCCTTATGGATCGTGATCCTGCTTGGCGTACTTGTAACGATGAATCTACTGGGGTGGAGACCATGACTATGTGGATGCGGATTGTTTGGATAGTTGTTCTGCCGATTATTGCGCTTCTAATCTCGGTCTTTTTCATGGGTCTATCCAGGAAAGTGGTAGCCCGTATCCAGCGGCGTTACGGCCCTCCAATCTATCAGCCAGTGATCGACCTAGTCAAGCTGTTTACCCAGCACAGCAATATCTCGCACGGGATGACTTTCGATGCAGGATTGATCATTGCGCTGGCAGGCTCATTGGTGACTCTGTTGTTTATTCCTGTAGGAGGGATTCACCCACTTAGTTCTTCAGGAGACTTACTGGTGCTTGTCTACCTGATGTTGATATCACCCATTGGGGTGGCATTGTCAGCAGGAGCATCGGGGAACCCCAATGCCTCGCTCGGGATCTCGCGAAAGTTGACTCTGGCTCTAGGCTACGAGGTCCCTTTCCTTCTCGTTTTGTTGACCGTGATGACCCAAGGTGGGACTACTTCATTAGTGAGCTTCGTCCAGGGGCAAAGCACGTCCGTTCTCTCTTGGGGGTTGTTCCGCTTTCCCCTATCAGCGATAGCGATGTTCCTAATCCTACCGGTGATGCTGGGTATCCGTCCATTTGATATTGTGGGAGCACCACAGGAGATCGCCTCCGGTCCGCAGGTGGAGTTTGGCGGCAAGTACCTTGCTCTGGCTACCATAGAGCATGGCCTTCACCTGTTTATCGTCATCGCTTTGTTCGTTGATTTGTTCCTGGGAGGCGCCGCGAATTTGGGCACGTTCTTTCTCAAGATGCTGGGAGTATTCCTAATTGGGGTTTTCATTGGTGCGGTTTACCCTCGCTTCAGGATTGATCAGGCCCTCAAATACTGCTGGAAGTGGCCAACACTGTTTGCGTTATCTGGTTTGATACTCGTGATGATCATAGGGAGCTGATAAGTGTGGATAGGGCTGATATCAAAAAGGCGCTCAAAGATCCTCATAAATGGGGAGAGAAATACTCTCTTTGGGTAACATATTTCTGTACCGGGTGTGGAATCATGGAGATCCCGCCGGCGACGACTGCCCGGTGGGACGCTGAGCGGTTTGGAGTAAAGCCGATGGCAACACCCAGGCAAGCCAACCTATTCCTGATCACCGGCTATGTCTCCATCAAGACACTCAAAGCCATCATTATCTCCTATGAACAGATGCCGGACCCCAAATACCTGGTCGCATTTGGATCCTGTCCCATTGATGGAGGACTGTACTATACATCGTATAACACAGTTAACCATTTAGACAGATACGTTCCGGTCGATGGATGGATTGCCGGGTGTATGCCGCGGCCTGAAGCGATCTTTATCGCCGTAACCAAGCTATGGAAGATGATCGATGGAGAGATGGTCGATGGTTACAAACGGTACAGGGAGAAGATCGATTATTATCGCAAGAATCAGGAACGGGTGCTGGGGAAGGAATTTATCGAGAGTATACCGGCTCCAATAGTGGTGAAACCATGAGAGAAGAAGCGATACAACAGGACATAGAGGAACGCTACGACGGAAGCTCCGTCTCCGTGCAACGGCGCCAGCGGATCATCGTTAGTCTGCCCAAGGATAGCGTCTTCTCGCTTATCGCGTACATGAAGGAAGAGGGCTTTGGGCATCTGTCATTCATCACCTGCATAGACTGGATTAAGAACGATGAATTCGAGCTCGTCTATCATCTTGCTTCTTATCAAGAAGGCATCCACGCGATGGTGAAGACGAGAATTGATCGAGCGGACCCGACATACCTGAGTCTCATACCCCTGTTCGAGAATGCGCAGCCCTACGAGCGTGAAATTCACGAGATGTTTGGCGTCCGGTTTGTCGGCAATCCTCGGCTGATACCGTTCTTGCTGACCGATTGGCAGGAAATACCGCCGTTTAGAAAGGACTTCGACACGGAGGCATACGCGGAGAGGATGTTTGAGCATGAATGATACCGACACTAGAGCGAAAGAACGAGAGTTAACTCTCTACTTTGGTCCGCAGCACATTGGTATGGTGGGGAATTTCAACATTACGTTGACGGTGAAGGGTGATACCATTCAGGAAGCAGTCGCTACTCCTGGCTTTCTCCACCGCGGATTCGAGAAGATGTTGGAGAACGTGCGCTATCTGCAGGGATTCCCGTTTGTCTGTCGTATCAACGTGATGGATCCTGATCCCAACGAACAGGTGTACGCAATGGCAATCGAGGAGTTGGCCGGCTTGGAAGTCCCTCCCCGCGGTCATTACTTAAGAACGATGGCCCTTGAGATGTCGCGTCTTACGTCCCACCTGGCTTGGCTATGGGCGTATGGAAACGAGCTTGGCTTCGATACGATCGGGCACTGGAGCATGGTACAGCGCGATTATTTGATTGATCTGTTTGACATGATCGCTGGCGGAAGGGTGTATCACATGTACATCTGGCCTGGTGGTGTACGGCGAGATATACCAGAGGGGTTCGAAGCTAAAATGCGGCAAACGCTTGATGGTTTGGAAGGCAACTTGCGCGACTACGACAGTACCTTCTTCAATAATCGTATCTTCCGCAAGAGGGCGACCGGCATAGGGGTGCTCTCGCAGGAGGACGCACTCCGACTCGGAGTGACCGGTGGCTGTTTGCGGGCCACTGGCATTGAACGTGACGTGCGCATCGAAGAACCGTATGCCGCTTACGCAGACGTCGACTTTCAGGTCCCAACAATGACCGGCGGGGATGCCTATGCTCGGGCGATTGTGATCCGAAGAGAGATCGAACAGAGTATCTCTATCATTCGACAAGTACTCGACAAGATGCCCGGAGGTCCGGCATGGGAGCGGGTACCTAATCCATTCAAGTGGAAGATTCCTCCTGGAGAAACGTATGTGCGTATCGAATCGGCTCGGGGTGAACTGGGAGCATACGCCGTGTCTGATGGAAGCGAGAAAATTCACCGAATCGCGTATCGCGTTCCATCTTACACACACGGGATACCGGTTCTGGAGAAGATTCTTCGCGGCATGAACATCGCGGATGTGGGGCACATGCTGCTGAGCCTGAATATCGCCGCACCGGAGATTGATCGTTGATAAGCGAGGATGACAGCTATGAATGAGGTGAAATAATGTCCAAGTTTAAAGGTAGCGTATTAGGCCCGTTTGCTGCTTTGAAGTACCTGTTTGAGAAACCCCAGACGCTTGCCTACCCATTTGAGAAGCTAGAGATATCCGAGCGCTATCGCGGGTTCCACAGGAACGACCTTGAAGAGTGTATTGGTTGCGGAAATTGCCACGACATCTGTCCGTGCAACGCAATCACTATGGTCAAGGTCCCTGGAATCGAGGCTGACCCAAAGAAGGGTTCCACTGATGAACGGCCGCAGATCAACTATGGCAGATGTAGCTATTGTGGTCTGTGCGTGGATGTGTGCCCGACTGGGAGCCTCAGTCTATCGCAGGACTTCATCCACATCGATCACGCCACAGACAGCTTCGTCGCTCTGGCCCGCGATGAAGAGACAGCTCCTGACGTATTTGTCAGCGAGCCAAGTGATCTTGAGGTGAGTATCAACCGCCGCAAGTTAAACGACAAAGGCTTCTCCACCGACCTTGACTTCTGTTTGGCCGACTTCGACGGTCATGCTAAGGAGATGGGGACTCTTCCTGCGCAGGAACGATTGGGATCGTTTGTGGAGATGGTGCGTGGGTTCACTCGCGAGCAGGCGCTCGCCGAGGCGTCACGCTGTTTTGAGTGCAACGTATGCGAAGAAGCGTGCCCGGCTAACATGAACATTGCCGACTACATCCGCGATATCTGGAGTGAGGACAACGAGCAGGCAGCGCGCGACATCTACAAGACCAACCCTCTTCCTGAGGTGTGCGGCCGTGTGTGTACCCACAATTGCGAGAAGGCGTGTGCCCTCTCCCATCGCGGAGATCCGGTCTCCATTAGATGGCTCAAGCGCTATGCTATGGACCAGATCCCGCGCGAAGACTACAAGCGTGTGCTTGGAACTGAGATTGTTAAGTCAAACGAAAAGAAGGTAGCCATTGTCGGCGCCGGTCCATCCGGCCTCTCCGCCGCCTACTACCTAGTCCTGATGGGATACAAGGTGACCGTATTCGAGGAGAAAGATAAGCCCGGAGGGATGATGCGCTATGGAATCCCCGAGTACCGCATGCCCTACGCCGCAATGGATAAAGACATCGACTACATCGAGTCGGTGGGGGTGAAGATCCGCTGCAATACCAAGGTAGGTAAGGAGATCAGCCTCGACGACTTGCATCGCGACTACGGTGCTGTCTTCATCGGTATTGGTCTGCAGGGAGGACGGAGTACCCGCGTCGAAGGTACTGATGACCCGCATGTCTTTCAGGCGATCGACCTTCTTCGTCGGATCACCCAGGGAGAAGAGATCGAGCTCACCGAAAAAATCGTGGTCATCGGTGGTGGAAACGTGGCGATGGACATCTCGCGCAGCATCGCTCGCCTGCAGAAGGCGCACTACGGCAAGGTTGATCTCACTACAACCTGCCTGGAGACCGAAGACATCATGCCTGCCGATGTGGAAGAGATCGAGGAGGCCCGAGAAGAAGGGATCACCATCATCCCCGGCCGTTCTCCGAAGAGAATAGAGATCGTGGACAGTGAGATCACCGGTCTGCACACGATTGAGTGCGTCTCTGTGTTCGATGAAGAACATCGCTTCAACCCGCAGGTGAACGAGGAGGATAAGTTATTCATCGAAGGAACGATGGTCGTAGAGGCAATCGGCCAAAGCGCTGACGACTCGCTCCTAACCGATGATATCAAGGAGAACCTGGAGTATGCCGGTAGACGAATCAAGGTGAACGAGTACTATCAGAGCAGCCTTCCCTGGCTCTTCTTCGGCGGAGACTTCGTCAAGGGACCGGACGTAATCACCGGGATCGCCACCGGTCATGAAGCGGCACGCGGAATCGATCTCCTGCTGAACGAAGAGTAGGAACGGTAAGCAGCTGAGGCTTGGATTCCTCCTCTTACCGTTCCCTTCGCTCTACTAACCTAACTGGAGAGGAGCTCGGCTAGGGCGATCTCGGCAGCGTTCTCAATCTGATGGGCAATCGGCGATGGAGTGAGCTTGGGATGGGTACCCACCTGGAAGGTGACCAAGTCATCCGCGCGCAACCCTTGTTGAATGAGAGAACCGATGCAGTTGGCTACGTACCCTGCCTTATCGCTTCCGTAGACTTGTCCCCCAATTAGCTTCCTGGAGCCTTTCATGAACACCAACTTCACCGTTAGTTCTTGAGCACCGGGTAGAGTCCCCGGGTGTTTATCCGCTGCTGTTGCCTTTCCCACAATAACTTCGACCCCTTCCTCCCGAGCATGCCGCTCGGTGAATCCGGCTGATCCAACGCACAGATCACCAATTACGGTTCCGAACACGCCGATTGGGGAAGGAGCTCGCTGCCGTAGAGAGAACAGATTCGCTCCCGCTACCCTGGCCTCCATTGTCGCTATCGACGCGAGCCGAAGTGCACACGCCCCTTTGGTCAAGAAGCATGTTTTTTGCGTGCAGTCCCCGGCGGCAAAGATGTTGGGATCGCTGGTTCTCATCCAGGAATCTACCCATATACCGGCTCTATCGTCCACCTGTAACCCGGCGTTCTTTGCCAGGTCGATGTTTGGCCTGACCCCGATTCCAAGGATGACGATATCCGCATTGAGCTTCTGGCCGTTCTCCAGCTCGACCTGCTCGACTTTCTCTTTGCCCAGAATGGCCTTTGCCCGCCTATCGGTGAACAGACTAACTTCGGCCTTCTTCAACTCTTCTTCCACTTGCACGCACACCTCACTGTCACACGCTAGGAGGAGGCAGTGGGGGAGGAGCTCGACGACGTTTACGCTATTTAGGCTATCGATCTTGCTACACTCATCAGCAAATTCCAACCCGATGAACCCCCCACCTATAATCACCAAGTCGTTTGCCTGACTTAGAGCCTGCTTTAGCTCAGTCAGATAGTCGATGTCCTTCTTCACACTAAAGACGTTTTCAAGGTTTACCCCGGGCAAGGGCGGGACTAATGGGTAAGAGCCTGTGGCTAGGACCATCCGATCATAGTTTATCGTATTCCCGTCTGCCGTAGTGGCTGTCTTTGCCCCTTTGTTAATAGCGGTGACTTCATCGACGATCAGGTCGATCTTGTGTTTGGTCATTACCTCATCAGGGATCAAGTCTTCTTCTGGGGAGTCGAGAGTTCCAAAGATGTAAGGAATGCCGCATGGGATCAGGACTCTCTTTTCTTTCCGGATGAGCGTAATGTTGGCATCTGGGTTGGACCGTCTTGTGGATATAGCGGCGGTAAGTCCGGCCGCACTTCCACCGACTACCAGTACGTCTGTCTTCATCACTGAGCCTCCATGTAGTTTCTAGTTTGGATCTGCAACACTCGTTAGCTGCCGTTATCTTACGCTGTCATGGCCTGAATTGAAAATCTGGCTCCGTAGTGTATGCACATTGTAGGTGAGAGGCCTAATGCCGAGTGTAAAACGAGCGACGATCTATTCGACATAGCACAGGCTGTTGTACAAACCTCTTCTCCTTGCGAAACACAAGCTTTCACCGTTGAGAACGCTCGGGTGGGTAGTTAAATTCCGCCGGTTACTACACCCCCCCAAGCAGTCGTCGGGCTCTCCGGGGTGGTTGAGGGCGGCGCGTACTGAAAGATTGGTCGAGGAACCGGTGCACCGGAACCTGGGAGGCCCGACAGGTGAGGGAGAGATCCCACCATTCTTGGGGAAGACATAACCCAAGTGTGATTCTGGTTGGGACGAGTCCCTCGGGAGTCGGACAGGTCCATAGTAGTGAGGAAGCGGGGTAATGCCTGTGGAGCGAAGGGGCCTGACTGGGAACAAGTAGCTGTCGAAACGAAAGGAGAGCCGCTTGAACGGAAGTTCCACTACGGAAAGACGGGTAGAGGGACCGCCATCGGGGTACACCCCAAGGGGGTGTGATCTCACCGTTGCTGGCGAACATCTATCTGCACTGGTTTGACAAGGTATTTCACCGACCGGGTGGTCCAGCATGCTGGGCCAATGCTCATCTGGTACGCTACGCTGATGACTTTGTTATCATGACGCATTACCAAGTCAAGCGACTGCAAGGGTGGATCGAAGAGAAGCTAGAGAACTGGATGGACCTAGAGATCAACCGCGAGAAGACGCGCGTGGTGGACCTGAGGAAAGAAGGGGAGAGTATTGACTTTCTTGGGTACACATTTCGGCGTGATCGCGACCTGAGAGGGCGTGGTTATCGGTACCTGAATGTATTTTCATCCAAGAAGTCAGTGGCGAGGGAGCGGGCACGGATACGGGAGATGACCAGTAGCCGGAACTGCTTCAAGCCAGTGTCCCTTCTTGTGGAGGAGTTGAACCGGCAGATATATAGTTGGAGCAACTACTTCAACTTTGGGTACTCACGCGATGCCTTACGTGAGATCGACTGGTATGTGCGGGAACGGATGTCAGTTCATCTACAGCGGCGGAGCCAACGGCCCTTCCGTACACCGAAAGGGAGCACCCTCTATGAGCATCTGAACCGAATGGGGCTGGTGTATCTATGAGGGGCCTAACCGTGCAACTCTCTGTGAGTGTCTGAGGCGTGAGTTTCCAGGAGAGCCGGATGCGGGAAAACCGCATGTCCGGTTCGACGAGGGGGGAGTAGGGCAC
>JAYEFP010000240.1:0-4907 GCA_034715975.1 Candidatus Bipolaricaulota bacterium
GCGCGAGATACCAACAGAGGCGAGGACATCGTCGAGCTTGTGCCCGGCCGGGCCGACAAACGGGTGTCCCGTGTTATCTTCGACTTCTCCCGGCCCCTCGCCGATGAGCATCAAGTCCGCTTGCGGTTTTCCCGCACCGAACACAACATGCGTGCGCGTCTCACCAAGTGGACACTTTGTGCAGTTTTTCACCCTTTCTTCCAACGTTTCCAGCGTTAGGGCATAGGGGTCATCGGTATGATTCATCGTCCTCCTTAGCCGAACTCTTCTTACGAGGAGGAAAGGACGGAGCCAACTCCTGGTCAATAGCGGGCAACGGGATTCGAACCCGCGACCCCCAGCTTGGGAAGCTAATGCTCTACCACTGAGCTATGCCCGCGACAAAAAATCATTGTAGCATGGATAAGCAATGCCGGCAACCTAGTCCCGCAGCGCTTCCAGAGCAGGGAGGGACTTACCTCGCAGTAGAGCAAGGCACGCACCTCCACCAGTCGAGATGCGGGAGATCCCCTCGACAACGCCCAGCTTTTTGACCGCTTCACCGGTCTCGCCGCCTCCGACAACCGTGAACGCGTCACTCTCCGCAAGAGCCTGTCCGATCTCCCTCGTCCCAGCAACAAATGGATCGAATTCGAACGCTCCCATCGGCCCCGCCCACATGATCGTCCTTGCAGCAACTATCTTCTCACGAAACTCTGCAATCGTCTCCGGCCCGATGTCGAGACCTATCCCGTCGACTGGGATATCGTCTATTTGCACTACCGCGGTCTCCGCCGAGTCGCTCAACTCGGCAGCGACAACAGCATCGCACGGTAGAACGATAGGTACGCCCTTCTCTTCGGCCTTTTCGCTGATGAGCAAGATCTCATCGAATAACGATTCATCAACGATAGACCTGCCAACGTTGTGCCCCTGTGCATGCAAGAAGGTGAATGCAACGCCTCCGCCAATGAGGATTGCATCAACTCGATCGACCAGATCACGCAATGTGCCCAGTTTACTGCGTGCCTTCTTTCCCCCAATAATAGCCACGTACGGGTGCTCCGGGTTGTCCGTCAATCGCGCCAAGGCCTCTATCTCCTTCTGCACAAGAAAGCCGGCATAGGATGGGAGGTAATCGGCAATCCCCAGCGTCGAGGCATGCGCGCGATGCAGGGTGGCAAAAGCGTCGTTCACAAAGAGGTCACCGAGACCCGCAAGCTTGCTGGCGAATCCTGCCTCATTGGCGGTCTCTTCTGGAAAGAAACGCACGTTCTCCAGCAGGATGACCGAACCCGGCTCCCACTCCTCGATCGCCTGTACTACTTCATCACCGGCGCAGGTATCGAGTTTCTTCACGGGACTTCCTAGCAGCTCACGCAGAGAAGCTGCGACTGGATCGAGACGCAGTGCTGGGACCACCTTCCCTTCTGGGCGACCAAGGTGGCTAAGAAGAATCGGTTTACCTCCTCGTTCGAGGATGTTCTTCAGGGTAGGGAGTGACGCGCGAATCCGCGAATCATCTGCCACCCTCCCATCCGCCAGTGGCACGTTATAGTCTACACGCACCACCACTCGCTTCCCTTCAACCGCAACATCCTGAACACATCGTAGCCGGTCGAGCAGGCTTGCCATTGGCTTCCTCCTTCTTCCTCGTTAGTGACTGAATTGAACACCATTACCAAGCCGATTATAATCTTCTGTGATGAACAATCAAAACTTGATCCTCTGGGGAATCGGTATCTTCGTCGGCCTAATTGTTACCGCCGTCGCTCTCAATCAGGCGTTCCTAACCAAGAATGACCCAATGGACCCAGGAGGCTTGATCGCGCGAACTGTAGTTGCGTTTGACCGCGTGCAGGACCTGGAAATAGTTCTGGACGTAGTCTCTACTGGAGAGGAGAAGAGCCCTCTACGTATGCGGGTGTGGTACATCAACGGGCCGGACCCGGCAGCGAGGATCCTTTACCTCGCCCCAGTAGAGCTGAAGGGACAAGTATACACGGTGGATCGCGACTTGCTGTCGCACTACATTCCACAACAAAACATGACCGTTATCAAGCGTTGGGCGGGGTTCCCTCTCTCAGACTTGGGGCTCGCAAGCTTTGATTTGCGGGGAATCGAGGAGGAGTGGAAACAGGGAAATATCACCCTGCGGGTTTCGCAGAACATCCCCAGGTTCGACATACACATGTTCCCGTGTGATCTTCTTCTCACTGAGACACTGGCTGGATGTACGCAGTGGGATCCCTTCTCGATCTCTTCCGGTTATAAGCCCACGCCGAGGCTTACCCCGAGTGCATCGGGGGTGACAAGCGATACCGGGCTGAAACCCATCCCCGGTGGGTTTGTGCTGCGGGTATACGATAAAGGAACGGGCGAGATCAAGAAGATGATTTCTATAGATAGAGAGACCTTTCTCGTCGAACAGATCGTTCTATTCACAGACGAGAAACGGACAACAACAATCTCCGCATCACAGGTCATCCTCAATCAAGACCTGAATCGAGATGAGATCCTCGCCCTGCCCCGCGGAACGGAAGTAATCCGCGGCTGAGCGATTATCCGAGCAGTCGCTTGAACTGCCCGAGGTTCATCTTTGACTCGACGAAGTCCTGAAACTCGTCCTCTTCTGCAAACGGCGACTCGATCGCTGAGGCCTCGAATACCTCATCAGAGATGAATATCGGACTTCCCGTGCGCAGAGCAAGGGCAAGGGAATCGGAAGGGCGGGCGTCGATCTCCGTCGTCTTTCCTTCAGCATTCGCCAGGAAGATGGACGCGTAGTACGTCCCTTCCTCGACCCTGCTGATGACAACCCTCTGTACAGTGCCCTCCAGGTCCTCGATTATCGTCTTCATCAGATCGTGCGACAGCGGCCGAGGAAACTGATTGCTTTGCAGCGTGAAGGCAATCGACATTGCCTCCGATTCACCAATCCAGATCGGCATTGCCCGGTTCGAATTCCTATCCTTAAGCAAGATCACCGGGGCATTATTGAATGGATCAACCAATAGGGCCTTTATCTCCGCCTCTCGCATCGCTCCTCTCCTTCTCCTTCTGACGTACGTTGGCACATCATTATAGCAGCGCCATGGCCGAGAGACAATCCCTCTTGGCTGTTTGGAGTGGCTAGCGAGCGCTTGACCACAAGTGATGAAATGCTGTTCTCTGCGTCTCTGCGAGAGAATCCTCTTGCTCTCTAATGACTCGTTATCGCGGTAGGGACACCCGTCGTCGGGTGCCCCTACACAGATCCGGACGTGAGGAATTACGCTCATCCGGCTCCTACCTTGGGTTGATAACGCGAAGGCGTTGATTGGGATAAGGGTGTAGAATCCGAGGTTGCGGCAGCCACGTATTAAGAAGCTTGTGCATGCGCACCCAGGTCAACCCTCGGCCTTTCTGGCTTCGCCGCCGGTTTGTGGCCGGCCTCACCCGGCCACAGAACCTTTGTTTGATGGCTTCCAAGGTACTATGGGCCTGTCCGACTGCCCGGCCTGCCTGTCCTTTGGACCTGTCTGCGTGCGAACACGCACAGGCAGACGCAGACAGGTGCAGAGGGGCTCAGACTCCGTGGGCCGGTACGCACCTCGCTTAACGCTACGCACCGTGTTGTCTTCCCCATATGGAGTACAAGGTCGACGCACCAGAGAACTCATTTCGGAGCCCAATACCTCGGGGAGGTGTAGTAAGTCCATTTTCGGCTACTACACCCCCCGAGGGGCCGTAGCGGCTCGCTACGCCTTACTACGTGGTGGACTTTTACCACTTCCTCCATGCCGGTTTTTACCGGCGCTTTTATTCAATACGATAAGGCCCCTGCCTTTTCAAGGTTGCAGGTGCTGTCATCTTCGCTGTACCATCCCAAGCACTATGAACAAGAACGGAAAAGTGCTGTGTGACGAACGCTACGACAAGAGCCGGATGATCGACACTATCAATTCATTCGATGATCAGTGTCACGAAGCGATCAAGCTCGGCGAGAGATTCACGTTCTCCCCATCAAAGGAGATCAACAAGGTGATTGTCTGCGGGATGGGTGGCTCGGCGATGGCTGGGGAAATTGCGCGGCGCTTCGCCAAACTCCCCATTCTCGTCAACCGCGGCTACACTCTGCCAAGTTTCGTCGACAAGCAAACACTCCTTGTCGCCATCAGCTACTCGGGGAACACCGCCGAGACACTCTCTTCACTAAGATCGGGGATCGAGAGGGGACTTCAAACCCTGTGCATTGCAAGCGGCGGGAAGATGATGGACATGGCACGAGAAAACAACATCCCGTTCTTGCAAGTGCCAGCGGGCTACCAGCCTCGGGCGGCGACCGGTTACCTTGCGCTCCCGCTTCTCGTCATCCTCGCACGCCTCGGCCTAGTCGGAGCAGGAGATCAGTGGGGCGATCTGTTTACAGCTTTAGCAAGGATCAAGAAGAGCTGCACGGCTAGCGTCGAACTCAAGGAGAACCTGGCCAAGGAACTGGCACAGTCTTTGCACGACTGCGTGCCGGTCATCTATGGCTCAGCGGGTAACACCGATCTCGTCGCCATGCGCTTCAAGACACAGATCAACGAGAACGCGAAGCAGCCCGCCTATTGGAACGCATTCTCCGAGCTCAATCACAACGAGATCCTCGCCCTCGTGAGAAGCGACCTCCTTGCGAGCCAACACATCGTCCTTCTTAAGAATTCTTACGATCACCCGGAGAACAGAATTCGGATGGAGATCATGACCGGCCTGTTCGCTGAGCATAACGTTCCCCACACCGATGTCACAGCGCAAGGAGAAACGGAGCTCGGGCAGGTTTTCTCCCAGATTTACTTTGCGGATTACGTGAGCTACTACCTTGCTCTGACAAACAAGCTCGATCCAACTCCAGTTGAGTTGATCGAGAAGTTCAAGATTGATCTCGCAAAGAAGACAGCGGATCT
>JAYEFP010000241.1:0-4864 GCA_034715975.1 Candidatus Bipolaricaulota bacterium
GAGATCATCGTTCCCGATGTGCAAGGGGAAGAGAGGTATCTGAAGTGGAGCGATCTGACCCGTTCCGAGATGGACGTTCCTATCTTGGCACGCAAGGAGGCGCTCGGCGTGATCGCTGTGGAGTCGAGCCGTGTGGATGCATTCGGGGAGCAGGACAAGGAGATCATCACTGCTCTTGCCAGCCAGTTATCGGTGGCGATCACGAACCTCCAGCGCCGCACGTTCTTGCTCCAGATACATGATCTTGCGCACATGCTCGTCGGTGCAACCTCTCTTGAGGAGTTGGTAGAAAGCACGCTTGATTTTCTCCGCGAGCAATTCTCTGTAGAGAGAAGCATGATCCTGATCTGTGAAGGAAAGGAACTAGTAGTGCGTGGAGTGCATAACCCCAGCCAAGCCAATGGCCTCAACGTCGGGGATCGTCTTGGCTCGGGAGAGGGGATTGTGGGCTGGGTGATGGAGCACAAGAAATATGCGCTCGTGAACGACGTTCGCGAAGATCGGCGATACGTGAAGGGCTTCTCGGGAATATGCTCTGAACTGGCGGTGCCAGTGATGATCGCTGACAACGTTCTCGGTGTGATGAACGTCGAAAGCCCCCAGGTAGGTTTCTTCGATGAAGATGATGAGCGGCTGCTCGCGGCAGTGGCGGCGCAGTTTGCGGTTGCATTGTCGAACCTTGAAGCACAGTCGAGGTTGCGTGAGCAAGCAGTGCGCGATCCACTGACGCAACTGTTCAACCGTCACTACCTAAACGAAGTGATCGATAGCGAATTCGACCGCGCCGATCGCTATGGCCGTGAGATCATGCTGATGATGATCGATATCGATGGCTTTCGCCGTGTGAACAACACCCTCGGTCACTTGAGGGGAGACGAGGTGTTGCAGAAGGTGGCGCAGGTTCTCTCGGAAGGGGTGCGTGTTGCTGACAGCGTAATCCGCTACGGTGGCGATGAATTCTTGATTCTCATGCCCGAGACGGTTGAAGATACGGGGGCAGTGGAAAAGAGACTGAAGAAGAGAGTTGAAGCGCTCCCATCCGAATTGGAGCTTGGCAATCTCAAGATTGGCCTCTCCATCGGGATATACGTTCGACATGCGCAAGACACGCACTCAGTGGAGGAGGTCCTCGCCCAGGCCGATCAACGGATGTACACCGATAAGCGCAAGAACTACGCTGCAATAGAGCACGCGGATGACTATCGTTATTGATCGACTGACCACAGCGCGTGAGTTCTCTGCCTGCGAAGCTTTGCAGCGTGCCACCTCCGATGGATCTGTGTCCTTTGCTGCGCCTGCTCTCGTGGCGATCGAGAGGTGTGACGGATTGATCCTCGGGGCAACGGGCGACGATGAAACGATGTGCGGGACGATCATCGACGTGGCGAGCGTGGATGGTGATCTCTCATCCTGGCTTACCGCTTTCTACGCAGTAAGTGAGGATGAGAGAAACAAGGGAATCGGCACGATGTTGCGATCCATCGAGCGCGAAATTGGCATGCAGAAAGGAGTGGCGGTTGTCAAGTGGGCGATCGATCCGTTGCGTAGTATGGAAGCGCACGTGGCGTTCAACAAGCTGGGTGCCGTTGCTATCGGCTACGAACGTGACATGTATGGTGAACTGCGCGATCGGAGGAACGAAGGCCTTGCTACGGATCGGCTGATCGTGGAGTGGTGGCTCACCGCGCCGCGGGTGAAGGCGGTGGTTGATCGCCACGTCCTTCCGTATCACTTTCACCTTGGGCTCGACAAGATGGAAGTGGCGACGCGAACCTCGGTAACAGGTAATGGATTGCGCCGTTTGGTGGGGTTCGATGACGGCGTGTATGGCGGTATCACGAGAAGCGCGGTGATCCTTGTTGAGATTCCGGCGAAGCTCGACCGCATGCGAGCAAACGACATCGACTTGGCACGCGATTGGCGGCTGAAGGCGCGCGATATCTTCGAGCGGATGTTTGCTGCTGGATACATCATCACCGGCCTCGTGCATGAGGGTGGGAGGAGCTTTCAGTTGTTCGAACGGACAAGCAAGCCGACAATACTCGAACGCGACAGTTGACCAACTGAAGATTGGGTAAGGCCGTGAACGAGTGATGGATGATGAGTGATCAGTGATGGGAGAGAAGAAGCGGTCTCACGCATAAGCTTTCGGATCTCCTTGCTGCTTCCTGTAGTGTGGTAGCCCTGTTTGCTTCTCAAAACAGGCAGCCTGCCACGTCGTCAGAGATACAGTCTATACAGCCCAATGTTAAGCAGAGGATCCACGTTTTCTCAAGCCCCAATTCTGGAACGTTGCAAAGCTGACTGGGTATACTGCGACGCTACGAAAAGCAGACGTAGAGAATGCAATGGAAAGCGTGAAGAATGGGGAGAGGAAGAGCCATTTCTTAGCGGACGCGAAAAAAGAGTGCTATCATCTGTGGTGAGGGTCCGTTGTCCGTTTAAGAGAGCAATGTGGCCCAAAGACTAGGAGGAATGATGAACAAGAGAGAACTGGCGAAGATGATCGATCACACCCTCCTCGGGCCGATGGCCTCGACAGAGGGCGTGCGTAAGCTATGTGCCGAGGCGAAGGAGTACGGATTTGCTTCGGTCTGCGTGAGTCCGTGTCATGCTGCGTTGGCGCGAGAGCTACTCGATGGAAACGAGTCGAAGGTGTGTGTCGTCATTGGCTTTCCCCACGGCATGTCCACGAGTGCGGTCAAGGGCTATGAAGCGGAGAAGGCAATCGCTGATGGCGCTGATGAACTAGACATGGTGATTAATGTTGCGGCACTCAAATCGAGGGACTATCGCACGGTGTCAAACAACATTCGTGCCGTATGCGTGGCAGCAGAGAAGGCCCCGCGTGAGGCACTGGTGAAGGTTATCCTGGAGACGGCTCTCCTCGATGACGCGGAGAAACGCGCCGGAGCCATCCTAGCCAAGGCGGAGGGAGCGGACTTTGTGAAGACGTCGACCGGTTTTGCCTCTGGTGGAGCGACGGTGGAGGATGTTGCCCTTCTGCGCGAGACGGTCGGGCCATTGATGGGAGTCAAAGCCGCCGGTGGGATCCACACGTACGAAGAGGCGGCGGCGATGATTGACGCCGGTGCAACCAGGATTGGTGCCAGCCGCAGTGTAGCCATCGTAGAGGGCGCTCCGGAGTAGAGTGGGGATCGAGCGGGGAGAGGCGTTTGTCCTTCGTGTCCGTGACTTCGGTGAATCTGACCTTATCGTCACCCTCTTCACCGAGGACTGGGGGAAAAGAACGGCGATCGCCAAAGGAGCACGGAGGTTCAAGTCACGCCTGGGTGGGTTTTTCGACCTCCTGAATCGGGTAGAGGTCGTCTTCTACGCCAAGGCACAGCTTGACCTAATCAGCCAAGGATCGTTGATCTCTGGCTACCCGCACCTGAAGGGCTCGCTGGAGGCCGTGTTGGCAGCGCTTGCTGTCAGCAAGCTCCTTGATAGGCTCCTCCCTCCCCATCAACAGGAGCGCGCTGCCTACACAATCTTAGTGCGCTTGCTTGCTTTATTGGAAGAGGGGGTACCGCAGGGCGAACAGACGGCCGTGGCGGCAATGCTGAAGCTCTTCGCCGTGCTCGGTCACCGGCCGCACCTGACCGCATGCGTGCGTTGTGGGAGCGTGCACGGTCCATTTCGTTTTGTCCCGGCGCGGGGAGGAATTGTGTGCACGAAGTGCGAAGGGAAAGGGATCGATATTAGCCGTGGCCTGGCTCTGTCACTGAACGCGCTTATCGATAGTCCGCTGTCGCGAGCGGGGATCATTCGCCTGACGGCGGATGATCTTTCACTTACGCGCGAACTGGTCGATGCCTACTTGCGCGAGTTGATTGGCACGTGGCGTCGCGGAGCGTGACGCGCTTTGCAAAATGCTCCCTTGAACTGGGATGTGTGATTTGTCTATAGTTTCCTACTAGGAGGGTGAGATGCACTGCCAATTACAATCTCCGGAACGGATGTTATTTGATGGTGAAGCGAAGATCGTCGTTGCTCACAGCCCGGAGGGCGAGTTTGCCGTGATGAACGGACATGCCCCGCTTCTTGCAGCACTTGGCCCATCGCCGCTGCGCATAAAGACCGAAGACGAGGAACACGTCTTTGCACTGAGTGGGGGGGTACTGCAGGTGACAAAGGGTGGCGTAACGATCCTCGCCCATGAGGCGATTCCCGTAGGTGAAATCGACCTTATTGCGGTCAGTGCGTGCAGAGAGGAACTGGTTGGCTCCGAGGCAGCAGAGGCCGATGCATTCCAGGGGAATACCCCACCAGGGGAGCAGGAGATCGCCTTTCTCGATGTGCAGAAAAAGTTGGGAGAGAATTATGAATAGGCGGGTTGTCGTTACGGGATTAGGCCCAGTCACGCCGATCGGGATCGGAAAGGATGCTTTCTGGGAGGCACTGCTCTCCGGCAAGAGCGGTGTGCGGCGCGTCGATGATCTGATCGATCTCTCCGGAATCGATGTGAAGATCGGTTCCATCGTAGAAGGCTTCGATCCACTGGAGTATATGGACAAGCGGCGCGCGCGCCGGATCGATCGCAGTACCCAGTTTGCTTTGGTTGCTTCGAGGCTGGCGCTCGATGATGCTGGTCTGTCCCCAGATAGTATTCCATCGCAGAGGACAGCGGCGATCGCCGGAACAGGGATCGGTGGGATGCTGACGATGGAGGAGAACTTCGCAGCGCTGGCCGAGCAAGGGCCGCACCGGGTCAGCCCATTCTTTGTGCCCCGTCTGATGCCCAACGCCAATGCCGGCGAAATCGCTATTGAGTATGGAATGCGTGGGCCGAACTTCGGTGTGGTCTCCGCTTGCGCCAGCTCCGCACATGCGATCGGTATTGCCTCTGAGCTGATCTGCT
>JAYEFP010000242.1:0-4859 GCA_034715975.1 Candidatus Bipolaricaulota bacterium
AAGAAAGGGGACAGGCACTTGTTCTCGCTAACAGCGAAGAAAGGGGACAGGCACCTTTTCTCTTGCCGTCTGCGGTGAGAAAACGAGCCAGTCCCCGCGCGAGAAAACGAGCCAGTCCCCGCGCGAGAAAAGGTGCCAGTCCCCGCGCGAGAAAACGAGCCTGTCCCCACGCGGAGTTCGCCTGTCTGAGACGCAGATAGGGCTCCGACGCTACACAAGATTCCGCTACAGAACTGTCATTCTCACTATACATGCAAGCGTACCTGTGTTCGGTCACCGAATCCGCCGCAGTCGACGGAGGAAGTACGGACGCGATTGGCGCGTCCGGTTTTTCTTCACCAATTCGATCTTCTCGATCTTCGGAGAGTGCATCGGGTAGCTCTTCTCCACTCCAATACCGGAGGAGATCTTTCGCACGGTGATCATCTCGTTCGTACCGGACCCGCTTCTCTTGAGGACGATCCCTTCAAAGACCTGAATCCGCTCCTTTGCTCCCTCGGAAATGCGCTCGTGAATGCGTATGATATCCCCGGGAGAGAATGAGGTATCCCTCTCTTGCAGGTATTTCTTCTCTACCGCTCTAATGATGTTATCCATCTTCTGTTCCTCCTAGTCTATCCCCTGCCACGCGGTCAAGCGTGATTGCCGCCGCTGCTCTCACCGAGAGGTGATTGAAGTCACTGCCCGGCATGATCGGCGGAAGGAGCAGGTCGCAGGCCTCGATGACCTCATCCACCATTCCCCATCCTGTTCCAAACAGGATCAGCACCGGTTGCACGCCATGCTCAATCTCCGCGCGCAACTTCCCATAGCTCACGGATCGCCCCGTGTGTTGCCGCGCCGATGTCGCCACCACAAGCGGCTCTTGCCCTTCGGCATCGCGAATCCAGGAGATCGACTCTTCCAAATCCTGTGCCATAGTGACGATCTCTAACGCATCCCCGCGCCGGCTCGCCTCCATCGCGCGCTCACCTTCTGTCCAAAATCCCCTTATCCGCCAACCTATCCGCTGCTGGGAGGGCAGGGGCGTTACGACAAAATAGCGCACCACTCCATAGGTACGCGCCGAACGCGCAATATCGTGCACATCGATCGATGTCATCGCGGTGGCGACGATCTCGCCGCGCCGGTTGCGCATCGGGAAGTGCATTAAAGCAATGTAAAGGTTACCCATCGCCGTTTACCCTGTCAAGATCCTGCGTCTGCGCCGGAGCGCGCTCTAGAGTGCGCTCCAGTCCGATAAGATCGGGGCGGTTACGCATCGTCTTCTCCCACGCACGTTCTTCACGGAAGCGTTCGATGCGTGCGTGATCGCCCGAAAGGAGAACCTCCGGCACGCCCAAGCCACGGAACTCCGGCGGACGTGTGTACTGCGGTGGACCAAGGTGATTCTTGTCGTAGAACGAATCGCTCGTCACCGATTCGAACCGTCCGACAATTCCTGGAAGCATGCGCGCCGTCGCTTCGATGATCACCGCGGCTGCAACCTCTCCTCCGGTGAGGACGTAATCTCCAATCGATACCTCATCATCTACAAACTGCACAACGCGCTCATCAACGCCTTCATAGCGACCACAAACGAGTAATAGCCCATCGAGCTTTCCCCACTCGATAGCGTCGTCTTGCGTGAACAGCCTCCCCTGCGAGGAGAGCAGAACCTTGCGGTAGTTATGCCCTTCCATCTTCGAAGAGATTTCTTCAATCCCCCGCACAAGCGGTTCCACCTTGAGAAGCATCCCTGGTCCGCCGCCATAAGGGCGGTCGTCCACAACACGGTGCGGATCATCAGTGAAGTCGCGCAGATCATGTAGATGAGCAAAGACCAAGCGATTCTCTATCGCCTGGCCAAGGACCCCCACGGAAAGAAAGCCCGTGAGTGCTTCGGGAAAAATGGTGAGTACGTCAAAACGCATCTTCTGGATCAGCCGACGATCTCGACTACAACCTCCCGATCAAGACGCGCGGCGACACCCTCTAGGAACGTGCGCAACGCGCCGATCGTCCGTCCGCCATGCCCGAGGACACGTCCACGATCCTCCTTCCCAACGTGCAGGAAGAAGATATCCACCTTCTCAGTCTCGATGCGGTCTATCCGCACATCATCGGGAAGGTCGACAAGCGAACGCACAAGGAATAGGCACAGACGATGGAGCATATCTACTCGCCTTTGGCTAGCCGCTCTCTCTTGGCCTCATCCCAGGAGGACATAACGCCAGCGCGCGAAAGGATGTCACGCACCGCCTTCGTCGCCTTGGCCCCGTCCATAAGCCACTTCAACGCCATATCATTCTTTATCTCGTAAGTCGCAGGATCGGTCTTCGGATCGTAGAACCCGAGATCCTCCACGACCTTGGCGTCTCGCGGCTTACGACCATCGAGCACAACCACTCGAAAGGAGGCCTGCCCCCTTCGCCCAACTTTCTTCAGTCTAATCCTTGCTGCCATTGCTTCACCTCGCGTTTTGTCAGCTATCAGCTATCAGCTATCAGCTATCAGCTATCAGCTATCAGCTAAGAAATAAGCTTCCCGTTTCGCGCCTAATTGTCAAGGCGCCACACTCTGCCGTCTACAGCCTACGGCGTTGCCATGAATGTTACTCCATTTTGTCGTGATCCGAAAGGAGAGGGAACTCGGAACTGCGAGCGCGGAATGCGGAACAACCAGAAAAAGGCTGGCGTGGATTTGGATCTATGCCAAGTGTCGGGATCTCAGCAAGGGCCGCCAAGAAAACATGCTTTCATGCTTCTGTAGCGCGTGCAGCCCTGTTTGCTTCTCAAAACAGGCAAGCCATACATGGCGAGCTGCACACGCTACACAAGCATACAGGCTTGGCGACCTACCTGTACGCAACGCAGACAGGCCTCTGCGTGAGATAAGCTCTTCGTTCCAAGCTCTGCCTTCCGCGTTCCGAGCTCTCCTCTCGCCCGCTTGCTATCGCTCGCTCAAGGCCTGCCTGCATGCGGACACTCACAGGCAGGGGCAAGATCGCCAAGGACAAGCCTTTCTTCCATGCCTTCTTGGCGACCTTTGCGACCTGCCTGTTAAAACGCAACGCAGGCAGGCCTCTGCGTGAGACATGCTCTTTTCAGCTCCGCGCTCCAAACGTGGCAGACAAGCTGCCCACGCTACACAAGCATACAGCGCTTGGCATTCTCTGCATGAGATGAGCCCTTCGTTCCAAGCTCCGCCTTCCGCGTTCCGCGTTCCAAACGTGGCAGACCCCAGTGGAGTAACACTTCACAGGGCAGGCAAGCTGCGCACGCCACTCGGAACGGGGAGCGCGGAAAGCGGATCTACGAACCACGAACCATGAACCACGAACAGACCTACCGAAAACTCGATCCTATGTCAGGCTGACGAATGGCGCTACACGCTGATGGCTGATGGCTGATGGCTGATAGCTTCTCCTCACATCCCCATCAGGTCAATGGGCGAACGTCCCTTGCCGCCACGTTTGCTGCTGAGCAGCTTGATCGCTTTCTTCGATTCCTTGAACCGCGACAGAACACGGTTAACATCGCGCACTCTTGTTCCACTCCCCTGCGCGATGCGTTTCTTGCGGCTGCCGCCGATGATCGACGAGTTCAAGCGCTCCTCCAGTGTCATCGAGCGCAGGACGGCCAGTGTCTTGGTGAGATCCCGCTCATCTATATCAACGTTTCCTTTAATCTTCTTCAGTGGGAGCTTCTCCAGGATGCCGGCGAGGGGGCCAAGCTTGCGCATCTCCTCCAGTTGTTCGAGGAAGTCCTGCAATGTGAACTGATTCTTCTTGATGTGATGGGCAAACTGCTCGGCCTTCTTCTGATCCATCTGGGTCTCGGCCTGCTCGATGAGGCTGAGTACGTCGCCCATGCCCAGGATTCGCTCGGCCATCCGATCGGGATGGAACGGCTGTAGATCAACAATCTTCTCACCCATACCGACGAACTTAATCGGTTTGTCCGTTACGTGGTGGACGGAGAGGGCCGCACCTCCACGCGCATCGCCATCGAGCTTGGTCAGGATCACGCCGGAGAAGGCAATGCTATCGTTGAACGTACGGGCGATGTTCACCGCTTCTTGTCCCGTCATCGCGTCGGCGACGAACAGAATCTCGTCGGGATCGACAGCACTCTTGATCTCTTTGAGCTCGTTCATCATCGCTTCATCGATGTGCAGGCGTCCCGCGGTGTCGATGAGAACAACATCGCGCAGGTTCTCCTTCGCCCACTCCACACCAGCGGATGCAATTTGCACCGGATGCACGCTGTCTCCGGTGACGACGGGGATCTCCAGGTTGTCCCCGAGGGTCTGAAGCTGAGCGATGGCGGCAGGGCGATAGACATCGGCAGCGACGAGAATCGGTTTTCTCCCCTCCTTCTGAAGGTGAAGGGCAAGTTTAGCCACGGTCGTTGTCTTCCCCGATCCCTGCAGGCCCACGAGCATGACTACTGCCGGATGGTGTGAGAGGTTCAGCCCGGCGCTCTGCCCGCCCATGAGCACAGTGAGCTCGTCGCGCACGATCTTCACCACTTGTTGCCCTGGGGTGAGGCTCTCCAGTACGTCCTCCCCCACCGCTCGCTCTTGCACGCGCGCCATCAGGTCCTTGACGACCTTGTAGTTGACGTCTGCCTCCAGGAGGGCAAGTCTGATCTCGCGCAGTCCAGACTTTACATCATCGACGGAGAGCCTCCCCTTCCCTTTAAGGCGAGAGAAGACTGACGTTAATCGATCGGTGAGAGAATCAAACATGTTCACTTCCTCAGCTATCAGCTATCAGCTATCAGCTATCAGCAGTCAGCAGTCAGCAGTCAGCAGTCAGCAGTCAGCAGTCAGCAGTCAGTAAAAGGAAAACTAGCGGAAACTTGGTTCGATGTCAA
>JAYEFP010000243.1:0-17543 GCA_034715975.1 Candidatus Bipolaricaulota bacterium
ATATCCTGCATGCGTGCGAGCTGCATACCCTCGAAACGCTGGAGTTTGCTAATAATCGAAGGGATACGTTTCAGTCGCTGAGCGACGAGTGCGTTTGGATCGATTCTCCTGAGTTTGGCGCGCAAGGTGGCTTGAAAGGTGTTTATGGGATAGGCATGCGCAGATCGCCAATTGTTGAGGATGTCCGTAGCCTGGCGGTACTGCGCATAAGAAGATGCTGGCGCGCAAAGAATCTTTCCAGCATGATTCACTTGGCTACGTGAATGCGTGGGCTTTGGTAATGTCATTGCTTGCCACCTCTCTCTATATTATAATACTAACTATATAGTCACATAATACCCTCAGTGCAACCATGATTGTTGCATAGCATACCGTCAACTAGAGCATCTCTGCTGGCCAAACCGATAAGATATCAAGCCATTGCGACAAGACGCCGTTCTTATCACCATACCTCATGTAGACCGGCACAAGGCCCGCCATGCTCACGCATGAGCAAGAAAGTTAAGGCACAACCCCGTGCCGGTCGCAGTTTCTCTACACGTGCACCGCCGGCTTGGTGGAATAGGTCTTGCGATCGGCGAACTCCGCTTGCTTGCCGTCGTTCCACTGCTCTACCGGTCTTAGGTATCCAACGACACGCGAGTAGACCTCTGCTTTTTGTCGCTGTTCTGCTGGGATTATCCTTCCGTCTTCGAGAACGAGGTTACCATCTTTGTCTTCTTTGTAGTTCAATCTTCACGCCTCCTTCTTGGTGTTTGTTGTCTGCGAAACTCTCTGCCAGTTCGTCGTCACATTTGGGACAGTACTTGTGTTCTCCCGCTATGTATCCGTGTTTGGGGCAAACGGAGAAGGTCGGGGTAAGTGTGAAGTAGGGGAGGTGGAAGTGGGTCGCAATCTTCCGCACCAGGCGCTTCGCCGCCTCCGGGGTGGGATTGCTCTCTCCAAGGAATCCGTGGAATACCGTCCCGCCGGTGTAGCGGGTTTGCAGCGGGTCCTGCATCGTGAGCGCCTCAAACAGATCTTCCGTCAGCCCGACGGGTAGATGAGTGGAGTTGGTGTAATAAGGAGTGTCTCCGCCATAGCGCTCCAGGCTGTAGATACGGATGTCTGGGTAGCGCTCCAGGTCGTGCTTAGCCAAGCGATAGCTTGCTCCCTCCGCTGGGGTTGCTTCCAGGTTGAAGATCTCGCCAGTCTCCTCCTGGAAATCAGCGAGACGGTTACGCATAAAGTCAAGGACGCGTGCGGCGAACTCACGCCCATCGGTATCGGCAATCGACGTTCCGTACAGATTAAGGATCGCCTCGTTCATTCCTATTATTCCGATCGTCGAGAAGTGATTCTTCCAGTAGCCTCCTTCAATGTCCTTTATCGTTTGCAGATAGAACCTTGAATACGGGTAAAGCCCGCCATTGGTCAACTTCTCCAGGGTCTTCCGCTTGACGATAAGCGACTTCTTGGCAAGCTCCATCAGGCCTCCCAGACGGGAGAAGAAATCGGTCTCATCCTGGGAGAGGTAGCCGAGCCGCGGCAGGTTGATGGTGACCACGCCGATCGATCCAGTGAGTGGATTGGCCCCAAACAGTCCGCCGCCGCGTTTCTTTAGCTCACGGTTGTCAATCCTGAGTCGACAGCACATCGAGCGCGCGTCTTCCGGGCTCATGTCAGAGTTAATAAAGTTGGAGAAATAAGGGATCCCGTACTTTGCCGTCATCTTCCACACAGAGGCGAGGTTCTCGTTCTCCCAGTTGAAGTCCTTGGTAATATTGTATGTGGGAATGGGGAATGTAAACGGTCGCCCGTGCATGTCCCCTTCTGTCATCACCTCGGCGAAAGCACGGTTGAACATGTCCATCTCGCGCTGATGATCTCCGTATACCGAGTCACGCAGTACGCCGCCGACTATCACATGATCGTCCTTCATATACTTTGGGACTTCGAGATCGATCGTCACGTTGGTGAACGGGGTCTGGAAACCCACGCGTGTCGGGACGTTCATGTTATACACGAATTCCTGTAGGTTCTGCTTCACCTCTTCGTAGTTCAGGTTATCGTAGCGGATGAACGGGGCGAGGTAGGTGTCCAGGTTGGAGAACGCCTGCGCGCCCGCCGACTCACCCTGCAGGGTGTACATGAAGTTCACTACCTGCAGGAGCGCGACGCGGAAGTGCTTCGCCGGGCGCGATTCCACCTTCCCTCGCACGCCACGAAAGCCACGCTTGAGAAGATCTGGAAGATCCCATCCGACGCAGTACGCGCCCAGGGTTCCTAAATCATGAATGTGGAAGTCACCCCGATCATGCGTTTCCCTTACCCGCTGCGGGTAGATCTTGGAGAGCCAGTAGCTACTGATAACGTGTTCGGTAATGTGCGTGTTCAGCCCCTGCAGGGAGAAGCTCATGTTACTGTTCTCGCGTACTCGCCAATCACGATCGTTCAGGTAATCGTCGACAAGCGGCATCTCGTCCATTAGGCCGCCCAATTGGCGAAGATCTGTGTGCTGTTTTCGGTACAGGATGTACGCCTTGGCCGTGCGGACGTACCCGGCTTCTATCAAGGCTTCTTCGACCGCGTCTTGGATCTCTTCTACTGTGGGGTAGTCTGCTGAGAAGTGCTCGTCTAACAAACCGGTGACAAGTTCGCAGAGACGCGCCGCTTCAACCTCGTCTCCGTCACCAACCTCACACATCGCCTTCCAGATTGCGGTTGTTATCTTCGCTTCATCGAATGCAACAACACGGCCATCGCGTTTTACAATAGATTTCATGAGCCCCCCTCAAGAAACACAAATGCAAATGAATTCTCCATCTATCCTAGACCTATTATCACGGATTGACAAGCATGAACGCGAAGACAAGTGATGGGCGATATTCCCGTCCCATTGCTGCCTATCTCATCTTACCACTGCACTATGGTGATCAATGTCATGTTTGCCTCGACCAGCCACAGCGTCACTTCCGAGAGGCGCGACAATACTGATTGCCCTTCCCGCTGTCGTTTGGCCGCTGGCGCATCCGCCGCATTGCTTGCATATGCGTTGCCCATCCGCTAGAATTCTGCATTGCTTGCTTAGATATGGCAATGACTTAAGTGGCAGAGGTGATAGAAATTCCTAATATTCGTTCGGCTGAAAAGCGTATGCGACAGAATGACAAGCGGTGGAGGCTCAACCACGCGCGAAAGATAGCGCTCAAGGGCGTTGTCAGACAGATCCGGCTACATTTAGCCTCCCAAGACAAAGAATCGGCCCGCTCCTTGCTCCCGGAACTTGCACAAGTAGCAGACAAGGCAGCTCGCCATCACACAATCCATAAGAACAAGGCAAGCCGGATTAAGTCTCGGTGGACAAAGAAGGTCGAGTCCCTCTAGAGGAGGCCAGAGTATGCACCATTTTGATTTCCTCGGGAAGGCGAAGTTCTTTGTCCCTATCTCCATAGCCCTAGTACTGATTAGTTGGCTATTGATCATACCCGGGGTGCGGGGACTGAACCCGGGGATCGATTTTACCGGTGGGACAGAGTTTACGGTGGACTTCAACAGCCCTGTGAACACGGCGGATGTCCGCAGTGTTCTCGCCGCAATTCCCAGTTCCACTGACCTTTCCAAGAGCGTAATTCAGGATGTATCCGGGAATAATCGCAAGGTGATTACCACCCAGCTTGATGTGGAGCAAAACCAAGACACGATTGACCGCATCGAAAGCACCATGAGAAATAGCTTCTCGGTAACCGAAATTAGTCGTAAGTCGATCGGACAGCAAGTGAGCAAGGAGCTCGCCGAGAAGGGTTGGCAGGCAATTCTGCTCGCTCTTATTGTAATCTTGATCTACGTCTCATGGCGATTCCGCTTGCGCTACGCTGTCGGTGCCGTTGTTGCCGTGATCCACGATGTTTCTATCGCTCTTGGCATATTCGCGCTCTTCCATATCGACATCAATCTGCCGACAATCGCCGCCTTCCTGACGATCATCGGATACTCCCTGAACGACACGATCGTAATCTTTGATCGTATCCGTGAGAACGTGAAGCTTTATAGGAAGAGCTCCGCTTTTGACACGATCAATAAGAGCGCTAACCAATCCCTCTCACGGACATTGAACACGTCACTGACCACGTTCGTTCCGGTGATCATCCTGTTCGTGTTCGGCGGGTCGGTACTGCGAGGGTTCTCGGTGGCTCTACTGATTGGTGTTGTCGTCGGTACGTATTCGTCGATGTACATTGCCAATCCAATCCTCTATGCGTGGACTCTTAAGACTGCTAAGGCCAAGAAACACTGATGAAGTCCCTCATCCGGGGGGAGAGAAGATGGGAGATTTCTCCCCTCCCGGAAGAGAATCTAGTTGAACAGATCGTCACTTCCCTTTCCTGCGCTCGCCCATTTGCCACTCTGCTTGCGTGTCGCGGGGCAGATCATTGGCGTAGACTGATCGATCCCGATATCGATCGCTTTCACTCCCCTTTCCTCCTGTTGGGGATGGATGATGCTGTAGCTCGTGTCATATCCGCGATCAATAACAACGAGAGAATCTATATTCACGGCGACTTCGACGCCGATGGATTGACCGGTTCAGCCGTCCTCTATCAGGGCCTGCTGCCCCTCTTTCCCCCAGGAACGATAAAGGTAGAAGTCGGTGACCGTGAAAATGGGCACGGTTTGTCGAAGAAGTTCGTCCAGCGTGCGATTAGAGAGGAATTCAACCTTGTGATCACCGTCGACTGCGGGATCGGAAGTGGCGAGGAGATCGCCATGTTGAACGATGCCGGTATCGATACGATCGTTACCGACCATCACCTCCCACCAGAAGAAATTTCCGTGGCAGTAGCGGTTATCGACGCGCACCAGGACGACGATTCTTACCCCAACCGGCACCTGGCCGGAGTAGGAGTGGCATTCAAGGTTGTATGCGCCGTGTACGAACGCCTGAACCGCCCCACTCCCTATGAGCTACTCGACCTGGTTGCTCTGGGGACAATTGCCGATCTCGTGCCTCTCGCCGATGGACCGGAGATCGAGAACCGCGCCCTCGTACGCAAGGGGTTCTCGCTCATCGCGCGGGGAGAGGGCTCGTCCTTCGGGCTACAAGTGTTGGCAAAGCGACTATCAATAAAGGTGAAGCGGATCAGCGCGCGTGACATTGGCTACTTCATCGCCCCAAAACTTAACGCAGCCAACCGCACCGGCGATCCCAAGGTCGCCTTCCTCTTGTTGACAACAAAGGACAAGAATCGCGCCGAGTATCTGACGGAGATTCTCCTTGACTACAACCGCGATCGTGAGATCGCCCAGCGTGATCTGATCGCACAGGCAGAGGAGCAACTCGCGGGCAACGGTAGAAACCCCAGGGACGACGGCATAGTAGTCCTCTCGGGTGAGCATTGGAACGAAGGGATCCTTGGGCTCGCCGCTTCCAGCCTCGCGGATCGTTACCACGTGCCAGCGATCGTCATCTCAGAGGGCTCGCGGGTAAGCCGTGCGTCGTGTCGCAGCGTGGAGGGATTCGATATGTCAGAGTGTTTGAACGCACACTCTGACCTGTTGCTCCGCTACGGCGGCCACAAGATGGCGGCGGGCTTCTCATTGGAGAGCGAGCGGCTCGCTGAACTGCGCGAACGCCTTCTCGCCTACATGACTCAGCAGCCGGTTCAGGCGCGGAGTGGCGCGGAGATGATCGACGCCGAGGTGGCAGCGCGGGAAATCGACATCCGTTTCTATACTAACCTGAGGTCTCTCTCACCGTATGGGCCGGGAAACCCGGCACCGATCCTCCTTCTGCGCGACTGCATGTTCGAGGAGATGACCTTCGTCGGTTCAGGCAGGCGACACCTTAAGGGGAGGCTGGTGCAAAACGGTGTCTCATTGCCGTTCATTGCCTTCCGCATGGCAAACCATATTGACCTATTCGAAGATGGGCCAGTCTGTGTCGTCTTTCACGCCGGCTTCGACGATTGGAAAGGGTCAGTGCAGGTGAACGTGGTCGACTTAGTCACTTGTGACTAGTCACGTGTGACTAAGGACATGATTGGTTCCTTGTCGTTCCGAGTGGGTAGTGATTTCCAGTTTCGCTTTGCACGGGGCAGGTACCAAAGAACTCACCACGAAGAGCACGAAGGACACGAAGAATGGAATTCAATAAGCTCTCAAATCGGGTAAAGATGGGATGCTAGATGGACTTCAGTGTTGCCTCAGGAGCATAACAAACAGGATCAGCTACTACACCCTCTAAGCTTGAGAGCGGGATCAAACGCTTCGTCTTCTGACTCCTTCGTGCTCTTCGTGTCCTTCGTGGTGAAGAGTCCTGTGCCTCTGGAAGTGTCTTCGTGTTTCACTTCCTCTTCGGGCACCCACTCGAAACGACAAAGAGCCACGTGATCAGTCGGATTCCTCGGGAAGCGAAAGGAATCCCTCGATAGCAAGAACCCCGCGCACCACGAGCACGCGCGTCATGAACCGTGGGATCAAGAGCGCATCGCGCATCCTGCGCGGCTCCTGAAAGACGCGATACAACCATTCGAGGCCGAGACTCTGCCAAAAAAGTGGCGCACGCATGCGATCACCGGCAAAGATGTCGAGTGCACCGCCAATTCCAATCATCAGCGGAATATCCAATCTATTGCGAGCCCGCGTCATGAACAGTTCTTGCCGCGGAACGCCCATCCCGACAAGTAGGATGTCGGGTTGCGCCGCACGGACCTGATCGATGACTTCCTCCTCATCTGAGAAGTAGCCGTGCTGCGTTCCGACGATGTCGAGACCGGGAAAGCGCCGCAACAGGCACGCTCTTGCCCTCACGGCAACACCTTCTCTTCCTCCGAGAAGGAAGACGCGACAAGCGCGATCGCATCGCCTGCGCAACATCTCCTCGGCAAGCACGATCCCGGGGACGCGCCCGGGGAGTGGAACGCCCAGCAGCCTCGTCGCCCAAACCAGTCCAACTCCGTCTGGTACAACCAGGTCTGCGTTAAGGTAGGCATCGAAGAGATCCTTGTTTCTTTGTGCTCGCATCAACGAAACCGTGTTTGGAGTGACCACGACGTGCGATCCGCCAGTGTTGATCATCTGTTCCGCACTGGCAGCCGATTGCTTGAGGTTGAGATCAGAGAAGGGAATCCCGAATAGCCTAATGCGTCCCTTCTCTCGGCAAGCTATCTTCCTCGCAATGATGCGCTCCCTCAGTCGGCCGATCCGCCACAACAGAGCTAAGAGCGGGATGGCCGAGAGCGATAGCATTCCCATCTGTGCTGAGCGATGCACGGCCAACACTACACCGAGTGTGAGGGCGCTTGTGAGGAGCATATAAGACAGGACAAATCTGTCTACCCGCATCCCGCGGAAACTGAGAGATCTTGGGAACCCTCTTACTCGCAGTGTTGGCGCGAAGAACGCACGTGAGGAAATCATCACCGGTAGCGCGATCAACATCAGAGGAAGGAGAAGTGCGAGGGATACCGCCCCTTTCATCACCCCTCCGATCCCGTACAGGGCAATGGAGAAGGCAACTGCTTGATGCAGAACGCCGAGATCCTTTCCCTCTGTTGCCGTCACGAAGCTCGTCAATACGACGCCTAACAGCAGCACCGGTAACAAGCGTGCGATGCCGTCGATGCCCGGCAAGGCAAGCGACAGAAGACAGGCGTTCACGACGATGATCAGATCGACCGCCAACTGTACGGCAGGCCGCGGTAGCGCACGCCGGAGGCTCTCGCGCAATCGCAATATCAGCACCACCCACACAATCGTGAGCGGAACCGCGAGGCGTGTAAGATAGATGAACCCGCCAGAGGGATCGGTGACAAACTCGATGCGGAATCCGGCGAGTGAAGCAACAGTTGCTGCCGCGATCTCCGGTACCAAGACAGGGATTGAGCGCTTCCGAGGGGGAAGTGAGAGGAGGATCAACCCCGCGGCAAGCCCGAGAACCTCCAAACGGGGACCAACCGCAATCAGTAAGAAAAGCGGAATAAGAGCGAGGCGCAGGCGCACCTGTGCTAGTGCAAGCAGAAACCTGGCGCCGATCGATGCGACAAGGTTCATGACCATGATAGACTTATCCTAGCGAATTTGTCTTTGGAGAGAAACCCATCGGTCCGAGGGATAGGCGTACACCTGACCGCCTAGCAGGTGATGTGTGTCGCCCGACAGGCTGCGAGCTACGTATTACTTCCCAACGCAGAACTGGCGGAATAGCTGATCGAGAACCTCTTCGTCGGCGTCGATTCCCTGTAGTTCGCCAGCGGTCGCGTGCGCCACACGCAGCTCCTCGGCGACGATATCGGATGAGGCTTTCGCGTCGATCGCTGCCGCCACTTGCGTCAATGCCTGCCGCATCCGGCCAAGCAAATCTCTTTCCCAGACATCAAGAAGAAGAACGGCATTTCGCCCCTCAATTTTCCCGCCTAGGAGGCGAGCGATGATCCCGTCTATCAGTTGCTCGATGCCATCCTTCGTCTCAGCCGAAATCTCGTACAGTGGATACCCTGTCGCTTGTGGCTCAATCATATCTGCTTCGATCACCGCGGCCAGGTCCGACTTATTCAACACGACAAAGACAGGCCTGTCCCACTTAGTCTGTAGGAGATCACGATCCTCGACGGTCATCTCGCAGCTACGATCGAGGAGCAGAAGAAGAAGATCGGCACGCTTCATCGCCTCCTGTGACCGACGCACACCCTCGGCCTCCACTGGGTCGCTCGGCGCGCGCATCCCCGCGGTATCGATCAGCCGTACCGGCACCCCACCGATGACTGCGATCTCTTCAACCGTGTCGCGCGTCGTACCTGGAATCTCGGTGACGATCGCCCGTTGCTCGGAGAGGAGGGCGTTGAGCAATGTTGATTTGCCAACGTTCGGTCGACCGATGATGGCGATAGTCAACCCCTCGCGCAGCACTCGCCCCTGCGCGCTCGCCACAAGGAGCTGCTCTACGTGTGCGATGAGTTGACGCACATCATGTAGGATGCTTTCCTGATGGATATCCTCGTCGGGATAGTCAATTTCTACCTCAATGCGTGCGAGAAGGGACGCGATCTGCTGACGCATCTGTGCGATCTCCCCGGAAAATCGCCCTCCGAGCTGATCGACTGCCACCTCCAGACCTAGCTTCGTCTTCGCACTGACAATGTTGAGAACTGCTACCGCTTGATCGAGAGAGAGGCGGCCGTTGAGGAACGCGCGTTTGGTGAACTGCCCCCTTTCCGCAAGACGGGCCCCAGAGTCGAGGACGGCATCGAGAACCGAGCGGAGAGCGACGATGCCTCCGTGGCAATTTATCTCTACCACGTCTTCACGCGTGTACGTGCGAGGAGCACGCATCACCGATACCAATACCTCGTCGATTGTCTCACCGCGAAATTGGATATACCCATAGTGGATGGTGTGCGTTTCTACACGATAGAGGTCTACTCCACGGGGAGACTGAAAGAGCCGCGATGCGATCGAGATTGCATCCGGCCCACTCAGACGGACGATACCGATTCCCCCCTCGCCGATTGGTGTCGAGATGGCAGCGATCGTATCGCCGGCGATGGAGCCTGGCATCACGCGTCTTCTGGCTCGATAACCACGCGACGCTCATCGCCTTCGCCAACACTGTATGTCTTCACGCCAGGAAAGTTGGTAAGTGTGATATGGATCGTGCGCCTTTCACGAGATGGCATCGGGTTGAGCCGTATCCGCTTGTGTTCACGCCGCACCGATTCAGCGGCACCGAGGGCGAACTTGATGAGCTCAGCCCTCCGCTTCTTCACCGCTCCGTTGACATCGAGGATGATGGCACAGTTGATCCCGGTCTTGCGATGGACATCTATCTGCACCAGGTGCTCCAGCGCCGTGAGTATCGGGCGTTCCTCGGGAAGCGAGAATAGGTTGCCACTGAGATTGACGTACAACTCCTCCATGGGGTCGCCCTCAACAGCGAACGTAACCTCTTCCTCCTCGAGGATTGAGAGAAGCTCCCGCAAGAAGGACTCGATCTCTTTACTGACCGTCTCTACCGGTATCGTCGTCACCCGTCTCTACCTCGGTTGCCCCGGTCTCATCAGGATACTCGTCCTCAACGATCTCGGTGATCGTACCGCCGCTCATCGCATCGGCCTTGGCCATTTCCCAATTGACGAAGTACTGCTGTCCCACTTGCAGAACAGTGGTCAGGAAATAGTAGAACCACAGACCGGCCGGGAAGTTGTACAAGAATACGGCCATGAATATAGGCATCATGTACCCCATGTACTTCTGGCTTCCCTTCGTATCACCGGTGGTCATCGGAGTCATCATCTTCTGCTGCAGGATCATCACTGCCGTCGTCAGGATCACGAGGATGAAGTATGGATCCCGCAAGCTGAGGTCAGATACCCACAAGAAACCGGGCGAGAAGTGAATCTGCGTCGCGGAGTAAAGAATTGCCTTCCACAGCAGAATAAGGATTGGAAGCTGAACGAACATCGGAAGGCATCCTCCCATTGGGTTGACTCCCTCTTTCTTGTACATCTCCATCAGCTTCTGCTGCATAAGCTGACGATCGTCCTTGAATCGCTCCTGGATCTTCTTCAATCGTGGTTGCAGCTTCTGCATCTTGGCCATGGAATGGTACTGCTTGCGCATCAGTGGGAAGAGTACCACTCGCGTGATGAGGGTGAATAGGAGGATCGCCCATGCGTAGTTTCCGGTGTGGCGATAGAGAAGATTCAAGAACTGGACAACCGGGATGATCAACCGCGCAACGGTCCCCGGGTTGTCAAGCGTCCCGAGGCCGGAATGCTCCATAAGGATGAATTGCCTTGCCCCACCGTACAGGGAGAACGAGTAGTCCGTTATCCCCGGGGCGGCGGCAAGGTTGATGCCGAACCGCTTGTTTCCCGACACTTCGCGCTTCATGAACGGGTTGACGCCAGCAGCATCGTTCACCTTGAGGAAGAAGACTGTCTTCTTGTCCATCAAGCCAACGCCATTAAACGACGTGTACGATCCTTGTGCTAGGAGGTCTCCGCCGGCAGCATTGTCGAACTGATAGACAAGCGACCACCCCTTCTCGACGGGGGTGTAGTCTCCTACTGTCATCTGGATAGATGCTGCCTGATCGGAGGAGTTCTCCACACTCACCTGCACATCGATCGTGTAATAGGGATCATTGTAAATGATGAACTTCTTGTCGATCGTCAACGTGCCCGCCACGCCGCGAAATTCAACGACTAGCTCGCCTGGAGTTAACTGGTCAACGCCAACGAAGGTGTAGGTGAAAGCAATGTTTTCATCTCCTGTGGTAGTAAAAGGGAAGGTCACATTGCTCAGATACTGACGTTCGAGTGTTGTGGTGTCGGTCTTAGTCCCGGGGACGAGCTCTGCTGCTTTGGAGCCGTAGGGAGCGAATGATAGATAGACACTCTTTAGAACTCCGCCGTCCTCCGAGAAGACATAGCTCGTTAGGCCAGTCGTCACATTGATCTCATTGTATTCCCCTTGCTTGCTGACATCGTATGACATGTCCTTTGCCGTAGCAAAGGCGATTACAGAAGCAAGCACAAGCAATAACACAAATACCAAACAAACACGTCGTTTTAGCAAAGTAGCCTCCTAAAGCGATAGAGTATCCAAGCTACGGCGGCGTTGCAACTTCGTTGATCAACATTCAATGTTTCGGTAAACTCGCTTATGCCGATGTTTACCGGAATTGTGCGTGACTTGGGACTACTAGTAGCATTGCGACGAGACCGGCTGGAGATCTCTACTTCCCTGCGCGAGAAGCTGACATTGGGAGCGAGCATCGCGGTCAATGGTGTCTGCCTCACTGTTTCTGAGCTGACACAGAACGGTTTCCGCGCCGACATCTCTTCGGAGACGTTCACCCGCACGTCACTTGGCAGGCAACACCTGCGCGCGCGAGTGAACTTGGAGCTTCCGCTCACTCTTGAAGGTGGTTTGGATGGACACATTCTCCTCGGGCACGTGGATACGGTGGGCAAGGTGCACGTGGTGAGTCGCGAGAGGGAAGGGTGGAGGTTCGTATTCTCGTACCCAACCGAGTACCGTGCCTACGTAGTGGATAAGGGATCGGTGGCCGTCGATGGGATCAGCCTGACACCGTTTGACGCAACACAGAGATCGTTCCAGGTTGCGGTGATACCGCAGACGTACGAAACCACCGCTTTGCGGGATAGACGAGTGGGAGACCCGGTGAACATTGAGTTTGATATCTTGGCAAAGTACGTTGAGGGGATGGTAAGGCATGTTCATTAGCATAGAAGAGGCAATCGAACGGATCAAGAACGGTGAGATGTTGATCCTTGTCGACGACGAGAATAGGGAGAACGAGGGAGATCTGGTGATAGCCGCCGAGCACGTTGGTCCGGAGGCAATCAACTTCATGGCCAAGTACGCTCGTGGCCTGATCTGCACGCCGATTGATGGAGAGCGTGCACACAAACTGGTCCTCCCCCCGATGGCCTCGGAGAATACGGCCCTACACGGGACGAAGTTCACTATCAGCGTCGACGCACGGGCCGGAATCACTACTGGCATCTCCACCCACGACCGGGCTCACACCGTACAGGTGTTGATCGACGATGAATCTGGGCCTGACGACCTTGCTCGTCCGGGGCACGTCTTCCCTCTTATCGCACAGGATGGCGGTGTGCTCAAGCGTGCCGGTCACACCGAAGCGGCGGTCGATCTCGCCCGCTTGGCCGGGTTGAAGCCCGCAGCGGTGATCTGTGAGGTGATGGATGAGGACGGAACGATGGCCCGCCTTGTGCAGCTAGAGAAATTCGCCGCGGAACACAAACTTGCCATCGCCAACATCGCCGACATCATCGCCTATCGCAAGCGGCACGAGAACCTAGTGGCGCATGTGGCGACGGCTGAACTTCCCACCCGCTACGGCGAGTTCAAGATCGTCAGCTATACGAGCCCCATCGAAGATGAGGAACACGTAGCGCTCGTCAAGGGGGACATTGCCGGGAAGCAGAACGTACTCGTACGCGTTCACTCCGAGTGCCTCACGGGTGATGTCTTCGGATCATACCGCTGTGACTGCGGGGATCAACTCCACCAGGCAATGGAGATGATTGAACAAGAAGGACTGGGGGTGATCGTTTACATGCGGCAGGAGGGGCGTGGAATCGGCCTGAAGAACAAGGTTTGCGCCTACCAGCTACAGGACCAAGGACTCGATACAGTGGAGGCAAATGAGCGTCTCGGCTTCCCTGCCGACCTGCGCGACTATGGGATCGGGGCGCAAATCCTGTGCGACCTCGGCCTGACGACGATTCGTCTTCTGACCAACAACCCCAAGAAGCTAGTTGGCCTCGGCGGATACGGCCTCAAGATCACCGAGCAGCTCCCGATCGAGATTCCTCCCAACGAGCACAATCGTTACTATCTGAAGACGAAGAAGGAGAAGCTCGGACATAAGCTACGGCACGTGTAGGATCGGGAGATCGGGAGATTGAATGATTGAGAGATTGAGTGATTGAGTGATCGGGGATTGAGTGATCGGGGATTGAGTGATTGAAAGAGCGGAATAATTGAATGATCGGGAGATTTTGATGTTCAATCACTCAATGATTCAATCACTCAATCGCTAAATCTAAGAAGAGAGGAGGAGAAATGACGAAGGTATTCGAGGGAGGATTTGACGGCAAGGGCCTGCGAGCGGGGATTGTCGTCAGCAGATTCAATGATCTGATCACCACTCGCCTCCTCGACGGTGCGCTCGATCGGCTCCGTCGGTCGAACGTATCCGAAGATGCGGTCGAGGTGTGCTGGGTGCCGGGGGCGTTCGAGGTTCCTAAGGTAGCACGGGTGATGGCTCAAAGCGGCAACTACGACGGGATCATCGCCTTGGCCGCCGTGATCCGCGGGGACACGCCGCACTTCGACATGATCGCTGGTGAGATTGCCAAGGGACTGGCAAGGGTGAACCTCGATGTCGATGTTCCGGTCGTCTTTGGTGTTATCACCTCAGACACGATAGATCAGGCAATCGAGCGAGCGGGGACAAAGATGGGAAACAAGGGCTCACAGGCAGCGGAGACGATGATCGAGATGGCCAACCTGCTGAAGGAACTGTAGGAATGGCATACAAATCCGTGCGGGGAATGCATGATATCCTTCCCGATGAGGCCGACTACTGGACGCAGCTAGAGGCGACGATTCGCGATGTAGCTCGCCGCTTCAACTACCGTGAGATTCGCCCGCCTCTGGTCGAGCACACCGAGCTCTTCTCGCGCGGAATCGGCGCGGCGACGGACGTCGTCAACAAGGAGATGTACACCTTCTCCGACAAGAAAGGGAGATCTCTTACCCTGCGCCCGGAGGCAACTGCGTCCGTTGTTCGTTCCTACGTTGAACACGGGATGGCGACGCAGGATCCATTCCAAAAGCTTTACTATATCGGACCGATGTTCCGCTACGAAAAGCCACAGAAGGGGCGTAGCCGCCAGTTTCATCAGTATGGAGTGGAGGCGATCGGATCATTAGATCCTTCGCTCGACGTAGAAGTGATCAGCTTTGCGTGGAGCCTGATGCGTGACCTCGGTCTCGGAGGCCTGTCGCTGAGGCTTAACAGCATCGGCTGCGCCGATGATCACAAGAAATATCGTGAAGCACTGCGCGCGCACTTTGCTCCGCACATCGATTCAATGTGTGAGGACTGTCAGCGTCGCTACGACGATAACCCGCTTCGTATCCTCGACTGCAAGAACAGGACCTGCCAGCCGTACATCGCCGATGCCCCGGGGAGCGCCGAGCACCTATGTAATGAGTGCGCCGAGCACTTCGAAAGAGTGAAAGAACTCCTCGATCAACTCCGCCTCGATTACGTAATCGATCCACACCTTGTGCGTGGTCTCGACTACTACACGCGCACCGTGTTCGAGCTTACATCCAAGGACCTGGGAGCGCAGGATGCCCTCCTCGGTGGAGGAAGATACGACGACCTCGTGAAGATGATCGGTGGCCCGGATACTCCGGGAGTCGGCTTTGCCGGCGGGATGGAGCGGTTGATCCTCGTCCTCAAAGAGAGGGAAGAACAGGTGATGGAGCACCGCATCGACCTCTTCCTCGTAACATTGGGCAACGCTGGACGGACACTCGCGCTCGATCTTTCAAACGGACTTCGTCGAAAGGGATTATCCGTCGACCTCGATTACCGCGGACGAGCTTTCAGGAAGCAGATGACACAGGCAAACAAGCTCTCCGCCCGTTATCTTCTCGTTCTAGGCGATGACGAGGCCGCCTCGAAGAAGGGCAAACTGAAGGACATGGATTCAGGCGAAGAGGTCGAGGTAGCCCTCAGCGCAGAGGAGATAAGAAAAGCGATTGAGCCATCGAGAGATGGGGAAAGTGAATCAGTGAGTGATTGAATCATTGGGAGATGGGAAAATTGAGCCATTGAGAGATTGAATCATTGATTCATTTGCAATCGCTAAATCACTCAATCCTCCGATCGCTCAATTCTTCTGGGAGGTTGCGATGGAACTAAAAGTTGTAGATATCGAGAACCCGGATGAACTGAACTTTATCCTCGGACAGACGCACTTCATCAAATCGGTTGAGGACCTGCACGAGGCACTGGTGACCGCTGTTCCCGGGATCAAGTTTGGCTTGGCTTTCAACGAGGCCTCCGGCCCGTGTCTGATCCGCAAGTCGGGAACGGATGAGTCGCTCGTCGACCTCGCGGTGAAGAACGCCGAGGCAATCGGCGCCGGCCACTCGTTCATCATCTTCCTCGACGGCTCGTTCCCGATCAACGTTCTCCCCGCCATAAAAGGGGTCCCCGAGGTTTGCCATATCATCTGTGCCAGTGCCAACCCCACACAGGTAATCGTCGCCGAGACCGAGCAAGGCTGCGGGATCCTCGGGGTCATCGATGGCTACTCACCAAAGGGAATCGAGACCCAGGTTGATATCGAAGATCGCAAGAACTTCCTACGCACGATTGGCTACAAGTTGTAGAATAGAGCGTCCAGGGAGGTGACTGAGAGCATGCAGGAATGCGACTCTGACAGATTAGGTTTCACACTCGAAGATGCTCTGGAGACTCTGCGGGCACAGCTACCTGAGATCAATCAACGTTATGGCGTCAAGTTCTTGGGTATCTTTGGCTCTTTTGTGCGAGGGGAACAAGAAGGAAGAAGCGACCTGGACATCCTGGTGGAATTCCAATCCTCTCCCACGTTTTTCCGATTTATCGAGATGGAGGATTATCTCAGTCAGCTCCTGGGAGTTAGAGTTGATCTGGTCATGAAGAGTGCGTTGAAACCACGCATTGGCGAGCGCGTCCTCTCTGAGGTTGTGCCAGTATGACCACTGATCGAATCTTCGAAGACTATCTGGAGGATATCGGATGGCGCGTAACCAGTAGGCCGCCAGCTTGCAACCCCTGCCCGAGAATACCTTATGGGAGGCCTGTCTGTGTTGGCGCTCTGGTTAGCCCACCGTCTCTTGCTTCTCGTGGAACTCAACGTTCTCGAGTCCTTTGAAGTGCGAGTCCTGCGTCCAAAGTACAGCGTCCTCCGCACGAGCGGTGGCAAGGATGATCGCGTCAGCCATTGCAAGGCCGATATCGAGTGAAAGCCGCGCCGCGTCAATCGCCAGAGTTGCCGAGAGCTCGATGACTCGTCCCTGCAACATAATGGCGATGACTTTGAGTGCCGTGGTCTCATCCGTAAGCTGACACGTCCGCTTGAAGACCTCGAATAGCGTCAGCGTGGGAACCGCTAGCTCACCAGGGGATTCGATCGCCTCTGCGAAGACGGCTGCATTGGGCCCGTCTCCGAAGTACTCGAGCCAAGCCGAGGAATCGACGACATTCACACGCGGTCCTCCCTGTCGCGCTTGAAGCTCGTGTCGAGCCTGCGTAGGATGCCACGAAGCTCGCGGGCCGGTCTGACCGGGAGAAATTCGATGCGGTCTCCATAAGCGATGGCCTGCACCTTCTGCCCGGGAACGAGCTTGAGCTGCTCACGGATGGACTTTGGGATGACAACCTGAAACTTGGGCGAGATGGTTACTGTCTCCACGGACGACCTCCTTAGTATTACGAATAGTTTATCGATGCAAATACCGTTTTACAACTACTAGTGTTGTCGAGCGGATCGATACCACAGATTACGAAACGATGTGAGCTATCCTTGAATATGCTGAGAAGGCTCGCCGCGGAAGCGTCCCGCTTCTTGGAGGAAACTCCGCCGGTTGATGACTTACAAGAGGATGAGCGAACTCTACTGGCAGTGGTGCGATCGTTACAAATAATCTGGCAAACTGTTTGGGGTTAGACCCCTCAGCACTAGAAGTTCTCTTCTAGCAAGGTTACTGAAGCGTAATCGTAGTGAATATTCTTGGGCAGGTTATTGTGATGCGAGTTCGTATCATGTGGACCAAGATCGATCAGTGACTTATACTGCGCTTGGATTGCCCCGCCGACGTCCGTTGTCTGATTGCTTGGTGAATACTTGCCGGTGGCACGATTGGATATGAATGTGTTGTCCTGAATCTCCGTGCGTGCTACTGCATTCCCGCTCCAAATGCTGCCGCTTGCTACGTAGATTGCA
>JAYEFP010000244.1:0-17499 GCA_034715975.1 Candidatus Bipolaricaulota bacterium
TGACGGGCGGTGGAATCGGGGCTTTGTTCTTTTTCAGTTGGATCATCCAGATGCTGTGGAACAGCATCGTTGTCGGCCACCTGGGGCTTTTCAAGACTCTCAGCTACTGGCAAGCGGCGGGACTGTGGTTCATGATTATTCTTCTGTTCGCCTGGACGGGGATTGGAGTCAGCGGTCAGCTCTTCCGTAAGTGGCACTCCTACGACTGAAAGCGTTTTGCTGTTGCCGGAAGGACAGCGCGTAGGCCGCTTGCATCGCTGATCGTCTCGAATTCGAGGCCGTAGGCCTCTTGTAGCAGCTTCGGCGCGATGATCTCCTGCGGTGACCCTTGGGCGAGCAGTTGCCCGGCAGCCAGGAGAGCTACGCGCTTGCCGTATAGAAGAGCATTGTTGGGGCTGTGTGAGCTGATGGCGAACGTGAAGCCTTCAGGTGACAGATCGACGATGCGGGTAAACACGTCGTGCTGATGGCGAGGATCTAGGTGCGCGTCTGGCTCATCCATCAGCAGGTACTTAGCTCCCTGCGTCAGTCCGCGGGCGATCAAAGTGAGTCGTTGTTCGCCGCCGCTGATCGCGGTGTACGAGCGATCACGCAGTTCCCATAGATCGAGTGCTTCAAGCGCCGCCGCCACGCGCGCGTGATCTTCCTTCTGCGGCGCGCTGAATGGGCCTAAGTAGGGGGCTCGTCCCATCAACACGACCTGGTAGACGCTGTATGTGAAGACAGGTTCGTGGATCTGTGGCACAAATCCGATCGACCTCGCCCGCTGCAACGGATGAATCATGCGAAGATCCTTCCCATCGATCTGTACCGATCCGGAATTTGGAGACCTAATTCCACACAGGCACTGGATCAGCGTCGTCTTTCCCGAACCGTTCCCTCCCAGAATGAATGTCACACCCCTTTCCTCTAGCGACAGGGTGACATCACGTAACGCGAGCGTGCCAGGGATGTAAGAATAGGATAAATCTGTCGCGCTAAGGCTCATCTCCATCCACCCCTCTCGCGAAGGAGGCGCATGAAAAGCAGGAGGAAGACGGGTATCCCGATAAGGCCAGCGAGGATTCCGAGTGGAATCTCGGTGGACATGGCGGTGCGCGAGATATTGTCTAGAATGAGGAGGATGAACGCCCCGATCCCGATCGATGCTGGGATGAGGCACGCATGATCCGGCCCGACGATTGCCCGCGCGGCGTGCGGCACGATGAGGCCGATCCAGCCGATCACCCCGCTTATGGCAACAGATGAGGCTACGAGGAGCGCAGAGACGAACAGGACAGCGAATCTGCTCCGACGGACGTTGATCCCCAGGGCGAGGGCCTCGGTGTCGCTCAAGGTCAACACATTGAGCCGCCAACGGATGAGCAGGAAGAACGTAACCCCTAAGATCGTGATGATGAGAAGCGGCCACAGGTTGCTCCAGCGCGTTCCACCTAAGCCTCCGAGAAGCCAGTAGGTGATCGCGGGGAGAGTGTTCAGTGGATCGGCGACGTACTTGATTAGCCCTAGTAGGGCGTTATAGAAGGCGCTCACAAGGATCCCGGTGACGACCAGAATGAGGATCGATGATCCGAAGCGTAGCCCTATCGAGTAGACGATGAAGATTGCTAGAAGCCCGAAGCCAAACGCGAAGAGCTGGACGCAGACAGCACTGTGGGTGAGGAGAAGCGCCAGCGCCGCGCCGAACGCCGCGCCTGAGCTGATGCCAAGGATGCGCGAATCGACTAGCGGGTTGCGCAGAAGCCCCTGGAAGACTGCCCCGCTCACCGCGAGATTCGCTCCTACACAGAGCGCAGCCAGGATGCGCGGCAGACGCACGCGTAGGACCAGGGCACGTATCGTCTCCGTAACCGCACTCGGTCGAAACACGGAGTGAAATACGTCCGCTAGCGAAATGTGGTAGCGGCCGATCAGAAGCGAGGCGATGGCCAGTGCAGCTGGAAGAAGGAGCAATAGCCAGCTCGCCAGTGTTCTGCGCTTCATTCTCGCGTCAATCGTGCGACCTCCTCATTGGAGAGTGCGTAGCCGTAGAACTTGCTGTAGAAGGTGCGACACTCACTCGCAAGATCGATGTTGATCTCATTGGGGTAAAGAACGTGCGCCAACCACATGATGCCAAGAAGGGAATCGGGGACGGGCGTGTCCCACGCGGCGGCGAGTGCCGGCATCTTATAGACGCGGACGTTCTTCACTGCACGAATCGTTTGCCAATCCGGATCGTTCAGGATCTGTTGTCGCGTCAGGCCGCCGTAGCTTGTGATGATTATCACATCCGGGTTCCAGACAAGGATCTGCTCGATGTTGACGTCATTCCAGTAGCCGCGCAGGCCCGCCGATACCGACGCACCACCTGCCGCATCGACCATCAGGCTTTGGTACATGTCTCCGCTGGCAGCGCGCAGCGGCGAACTGCCACAGAAGTAGATGTGTAAGCGGTCGGTGTCAGCTATCGCCTTTGTAGCGTCGGCGATTCTTGTCATCATCTGATCGTAGTAAATCGCGAAGTCCTGTGCCCGATTTGCGGTCTCCTGTCCAAGCGCCTGGCCCGTTAGGAGCATCGCCTCCTTCATCGCCTTCGGTGTTTCTGCTACGTACTGGATTGCGGGGATGCCAAGATTGATCAGGCGATCTGAAAGGTCACTGTGCTTCGTTGGATTGGTGAGAACGAGGTCCGGACTCCTTGAAACGATATCCTCCAGATTGGGTGTGCCGAAGGAGAGCTTCTCGTCGAGCTTTGGCTCCATCTTCCACAACGCATCCGGAGCCTTGGACAACCCCTTGATCTGAACGTACCACGCATTTACGATGTGATCTCCCGCTCCCAGCGCGTACACGTAGTAAGTTGATATCCCGTACGCGCTGACGATACGTGTTACGGGCTGCGGGATGCTGACCAATCGTCCAGTTTGATCTATTACTTGTACATTAGCCTCTGCTGCGAGAGCAAAGGTTGACGCTGAAATGAGCAGCAATATGACAATAGTAACTACATGAATTTCGTCATGTACTCTGTGTTCCATCTGTATCTCCTCCTGCCTCTTGTGATAGTATTTGCTTGCACTCCTTGAGCCACTCGATGGCGGCTGTCATTTGGTGAGCGCGAAAGCGCGTGGCGAGATCGGCCAGTGTGTGATCATCGGTCGGAAGATCCCTGTGCTGAAACACGCGCGTGCGCAGGCGCTCAAGGAATGTCGTCTGTCGGTTGATAAGTGGTATCACCTCGTTGCTTGCTGTGCGTCGCAGGAAGTAGAGCTTGGCGAGGAACTCGACCCGCATGTCCCGCAGGTGACGCACGGGCTTCGCGCACCATTGCTTGAACTCTTCTCTCCCGCTTGGGGTGATCAGGTAGACGTTCCGCGCAGGGCGATCGTCTTGTAGCTGCACCTCGATGCTCACCAGTCCCTTGTTCTGCATAGAATGGAGAGCGGAGTAGATCTGGCTTGTGGCGATCGTCCAGAATGGCGAGAGAGCCTCATCGAGCCGTTTTCGCAGTCCGTATCCGTGTAGCGGCTCATCATTGAGAAGGCCCAGAATTGCGTATTCCACCGGAAACGTCCTCTTTGCCACCGCTCCTCCTTGAAAGGTTATTCCAATAGAGAATAGCCCGTAGAATAGGATCCGTCAAGTACTGGGTAGGACATTGAAGAGGGAGTGAATCGCAAACACTCGCAGGAGGCACAGGGTCCTCCACCGCCGAGGGGAGGCGGCGAATTCCTCGTGGCATTAGTCCCGTAAAAAGCGGAATTAGAGGGTACTCGCCACCTAAAACAACAAGAACCCAAATGATATTGGGGGACTACGTGTTACCAACCAGACAGCTCGCCGGGTTGTGCCCCTTCTGGAATTGAGTAGTGACTGTGCGGTATTGGCAAGACAAGGATGAAAAAAAGGATTGTGCCTCTTGTATGAAACAGAACAAACACAGCCCAAAGAATCTGAGCCTAGCGCACGTCGAAGTTGATGTTTCTCTTGTGTCGACGGCTATCCCCGGTTGGTACAGCCACTAAGAGCAGCTAAGAAAACCGCTTGCTCCCGGTTACCGAGCCAAACTCGGGGATGCCGCCGACAACAACTGACTGTTTGTCACGCGATCACCCCCTTATGTAGTGGACTCACCTGCCAAGCAGGCGGCATTTCCATTATAGGCAGATTTTGGCACAAGACAAGTCTTCGCACTAGTGTCGGGCTTCCGCTTTTCGAATCCGCTAACCACAATGTGCCGTGGCACAGACTCGGGGCATGACTACCTGGAGCTGTCTTATTCAGCCTTACAGGCTGTTGCACAAACCTTTTCTCCGCGCAAATACAGAAGATTTCACCGCCGAGACCGCGGAGCGCGCAGAGAGTAGCATGGAAACCTTAATGTCTCATCTCAGCGACCTTTGCGCCTGCCTGTGCCAGTGAGGCAGACAGGTCCTCTGCGGTAAAATGCTTGAAACTAGGAGCCGAGTATGAAGACGAGCGATAGAAACTGTTTATGCAACAGGCTCCTTAGAGTTTGGAAAAAGCACAGCAGATAGGGACGGAAAGAGCTACATTTCCTTCCCTCAATTCGTGGTACTAATCCATCCGCTTTCGAGCTGGCTGCACTTCGTAAAGCTCGCGGTCTTCTCTGACAACGCGCGCTTCCTCTTGTGCTGTAGCCTTTTCGAAGATCAGTCTTGCGTCAGAGAATAGATCGCTGCTCTCTGCTTTTAGGTAGCGCGCAGCAATCTCACAGTATTCCGGATCGATTTCAACACCGATGCTGTTGTTCTTGAAGGCAGCCTAAGTTCAAAGCAGCAAATGCGGCATATGGAATCAAGTCTGCCCAGCAATTCGAGCCTCCCACCGCAAGTCAATGGAGGCCTTGAAAAGGGATGATTCGGACGGTATTCTTTAGTCAGCTAAAGATTAGAGGGCTAAATATCCACCGTAAACGAGAGGATAATCCATGGACAATGAGCACGAGTCAATTCGCTATCTATTGACACTCATCTGCAAGCTATCGCGTAACCGTTCACGCATTCTCATGGCTGAGGTTGGAATTCACTGCGGACAGGGAATCGCGCTACGTCAGCTATGGCGAACGGACGGGGTTACTCAATCCGAGCTTGCTCACAGTCTGCACGTTGCTCCAGCGACGGTCACCATTGCCCTTCAGCGCATGGAGAGGGTCGGTTTGATTGAGCGTCGCCCTGATAAGCGCGATCAACGTGTGTCGCACGTCTTCTTAACTGATAGAGGTCGATCTCTTCGAATGAAGGTTGAGGAGAACTGGCACAAGCTGGAGGGACAGATGCTTGTGGGTTTCTCAAGCAAGGAGCGCGAAGTTATGAGCGAACACCTTTTAAGAATACTTGCCAATCTGGACGATGTCGCATGAGAAGAGGTGTCAGTTTATGAATGAAGTAGGCAGAGGTGGAAGAAGATGAGGTCGTTGCGGCGGATGTTTGGCTTCGTGAAGCCATACCGCGTTAAAGCGATCATTGCCCTCATTCTTCTATTGGGTATGGTTGGCGCTGACCTCCTTATCCCTCGCCTAACGCAGCGGATCATTGATCGCGGAATCGCCGCGCAGAACATGCACGTGATTGCCACAACCGCCCTCATCATGGTCGGGGTAGCACTTCTTAGTGCCCTGTTTTCTGTCGGGAACACGATCCTCTCCGTGAGTGTCGCCCAGGGTTTCGCCGCGGACGTGCGAAGCAGCATTGTGCACAAGGTACAAACATTCTCGTTTGGCAATCTCGATCGGCTTCGCACGGGAAAGCTTCTCGTACGCACGACAAGCGACGTAAACATGGTGCAGTCGATCGTCGCGATATCGCTGCGCATTCTCACCCGTGGTCCGGCCTGGATTGCGGGAAGTATCGTCATGCTTGTTCTCACGAGCCGAGAACTCTCCGCAGTGATGGCCTGCTTCCTCCCGTTCATCGCGCTAACGATCATCCTATTCATGCGCAAGGCACAGCCGCTCTTCCTCTTGGTGCAGAAGGCGCTCGATCGGTTGAACGGAGTGCTGCAAGAGAACCTCGCTGGTATGCGGTTGATCAAGGCGTTCGTGCGTGTCGGGCATGAAAAGGAACGGTTCGACGACGCGAACACCAAGCTGATGCGTGAGAACATCAGCGTGATGGAGCTAATGGCGCTTCTCATCCCGACGATGCTCCTCATTGTCAACCTGGGAGTTGTTGGCGCAGTCTGGTTCGGGGGTGCGTCCGTCATCGGCGGGAGTTTGACTCCAGGCCAACTTGTGGCTTCGATCAACTACATGAGTTTTGCTCTGTTCCCGATTCTCATGTTGGCGGGGATGGTCGGTCCTCTGTCGGCAGCCGATGCCTCGTCCGCCAGAATCCTGGAGGTCCTCGACACCGACGCTGATGTAAAGGAGAAGAAAGGCGCTCGGTCTCTTGAGGATGTGGAAGGACGCGTCGAGTTTGAGAATGTCTCGTTCAGCTATTTACGAGACGGGAATGACGCAGTCTTGAAGGGGATAAATCTTGTCGTTGAGCCCGGGGAGACAGTAGCCATTCTCGGAGCAACCGGAGCGGGAAAGTCATCGCTGATCCACCTAATCGCGCGTTTCTATGATGTGGCCGCAGGGTGCGTAAAGATCGATGGCGTCGATGTGCGAGACATCGAGCTTCATTCCCTCAGAACGCACATCGGGTTGGCGCTACAGGAAGCGATCCTGTTCGGCGGCACGATCCGCGACAACATCTGTTACGGGAGACCGGAGGCAAGCGAAGAGGAGATTATTGCTGCTGCCGTAGCGGCACAGGCACACACGTTTATTACAGCGCTCCCTGATAGGTATGATACCAAGGTTGGGGAACGCGGTGTGACCCTCTCTGGTGGTGAGAAGCAGCGGATCGCCATTGCGCGCGCGCTTCTCGTACGTCCGAAGATCCTCATTCTGGACGACTCAACGAGCGCGGTCGATGTCGAGACCGAGGCGCTCTTGCAGGATGCTCTTGATAGCCTGATTGCACAATCGCAGCACACCACTACGCGGCTCATCGTCGCGCAGCGGATCAGTACCGTTTTGTTGGCCGACAAGATTGTCGTCCTCGATCAGGGAGAAGTAGCAGCGATTGGCACGCACGCCGATCTCTTGGCAACATCGCCTATCTATCAGGAAATCTACCGATCTCAGTTGGGAGATGGAGGTGCACCGCATGTCTAGGGAGAGTGCGGGACAGATGTCCGCCGGCCATGGATCGGGAATACCTGGGCCGGGTGGACACGGAAGGAGGGCGCGGATAGAGAAAGCCCACGATCCGAAGGGAGCTGTCCGCAGGCTGTTGCGCTATCTGCACTCGCAAAAGTGGCTCCTTGTAATCATCGTCGTCCTTGCCGCGATGAGCACGATCCTCGCCCTGTTTGGCCCGTTCCTGCTGGGTGTGGCGATTGATAAAGCGATTAAGGAAGCAGACCTGAGGGAATTGCTACGCGTGATCCTGTTGATGCTCGGTGTTTATCTCGGTTCATGGCTGACGCAGATTGGGCAGAGCGTGCTCATGGCTAGAGCCTCGCAACGGGCGATGCGTGAACTGCGCGCACATCTCTTTTCGCACCTGCAAACGCTCAGCCTTAGTTTCTTCGACCGCCACTCGCATGGAGACCTGATGAGCCGGTTGACGAATGATATGGACAACATCAGCCGCGTATTGTCGCAGAATGCAACCCAGCTATTTACGGGGTTTCTTACGCTATTTGGAATCCTGGCGATGATGTTCGCCCTCAGCCCGTATCTCGCTTTGGGGTCGATGCTCGTCTTCCCATTAATGTTCGTGCTGGTCGCGGTTGTGGGCAAGCGTACACGTAAGTGGTATCGCGGCCTGCAGACCAAGATCGGCCAGCTAAACGGGCAGTTGGTAGAGATGTACAGCGGCCAGCGGGTGATCATCGCCTTTGGGCAGCAGGGGACGACACTTAAGAGATTTGACGTGGCAAACGAGTCCGTTCGCCAGATGGGGATAAGAGCGCAAACGTACGCGATGCTGATGCCACCGCTCCTCGGGATCCTTTCAAACGCCAACATCGCTGTAGTAGCCGGTCTCGGTGGATGGATGACCCTGCGGGGCATGGCAAGTGTGGGGATCATCGCCGCGTTCATCATGTACTCGCGGCGTTTTGCGCAGCCCTTGCGGCAGTTGGCTAACCTGTACAACCAAATTCAGGCAGCACTTGCCGGTGCGGAACGCATCTTCGAGATCATCGACACCATGCCAGAGATCAATGATTTGCCTGATGCGATCGAGCTTGGGCAGATCGCAGGCGCGGTGGTCTTCGACCACGTCAGCTTCTCCTACTTGCCAGATGTGCCAGTATTGAAGGACATCTCCCTCTCTGTGAAGCCGGGAGAAGCAATTGCACTCGTCGGGCCGACCGGCGCCGGAAAAACGACGATTGTCAACATTCTCACGCGCTTCTACGATATTGACAGTGGCGCGATTAGCATCGACGGAGTGGACATCCGCCAGATGAACAGGGACAGCCTACGTCGGCAATTAGGAATCGTGCTACAGTCGACGTTCCTCTTCTCGGAGTCCGCGATGGAGAACATTCGCTATGGTAGACTCGGCGCCAGCGACGAAGAGGTGATCGCCGCGGCGACACTGGCCAACGCAGACCAGTTCATCCGCAGGCTCCCACGTGGGTACGATACGCTCCTTACCGAGCGTGGCGGGAACCTTTCCGAAGGGCAGCGACAGTTGATTGCGATTGCGCGAGCGGTTCTTGCCGATCCCAGAATCCTCATCCTGGACGAGGCAACTAGCAGTGTCGATACCCGCACCGAGGTGAGCATCCAGAGTGCTCTGCTCAAGCTTATGCATGGTCGCACGAGCTTTGTCATCGCCCATCGGCTGAGCACGATCCGGAATGCCGATCAGGTGCTGGTGATAGATAAGGGGCGTATCGTTGAGCGCGGCGATCACGATGAGTTGATCGCAAAGAAAGGATTCTACTACCGCCTGTACATGAGCCAGTTTCGCGGCGCGAGGAGTGCCGACGAGGTGCAATTAAGCTCCTAATGCCCGAGCTGACATTTAGAAGGATAGAGATACTGCCTCTTGCTGCATGAGCTTGGCACAACCGTGACAGTGCCCTGTAGATGGGGAGTTTCACTGTGAACGATCCTCCCGGAATCGTCATTCCATCGATTGTGCCGGTCGGCAAGATACCCGATGAAGCGACTTCTGCCCCGCAGTTTGACACTTACCCCCCGGTTGGGTGTACATTGTCTATAAAGGGAGGCGAGTGATATGAAACATTCGTTTGTAAGGGCGATTGTCGTGCTGTTCACAGTGTTAGTTCTGACGGTGGTTGTGGTTCAGGCTGGATCTACGTATACCACATGGACAGGGCAGTACAAGGTAGGGGAAAGTGTCCCCTTCAAGATTGAGGATTCCGGTGGCGGCTGGTGGTCGTGTTGCCAGTGTAACACGTGTAATGAATCACAGGTACTGAGTTGGCACATCGCTAACTCCTCTGGTCAAACGATCTACTCTGTGATACACGATGCGCCGGTTCCCTCTTCAGTATGGCAAGGGACCTGGGCTCAGGTTGATGTTAATGGAGCCGCTGTTGCGGCGGGCACCTACACACTGTATGTTGACACATCTGTTGGCACGTTGACGCGGTTTGTCAAGCTGTACGATCCATGCAATAGCTGCACATGGGGCTGGGGCTGGTCGTGCAATACCTGTCAGGAGACGGCAACTATTGTCACAAATTGCTATTGCCGGACGTCTCTCGTATTGCAGAAGCAGACGACAACGTGTTGCTGGCCGTTCTGGTGGCCGTGCTGTACTTCAAATTGCCCGTAGTGGACCGCGCCGGCGATATGGTGGTTCTCCGGCAGTACGTTTAGCTAATTCAAGGAGGGTTCCGTGAAGAAGCGACTTAGAGTTTTATTGATTTTGTTGGGATTTATTCTAGCAATAACGGCAGGGGCGATGGCCCAAGAGGGGACACCGCCTGTCTTGCCTAGTATTGTTGCTATGGCTCAGGCGTCGGCAAGCGCTGCGGCTCAAGCAGCAGCTCATGCGCAAGCGATTGCTGCTGATGCACAGAAATTGCTGGATTCACTGGACGTGAATGCACTCATAAGTCAGGCTGCGAAGGCAAATGCAGCGGCGCAAGCCTCTGCTCAAGCGACAGCTTTGGCAGAGACACGGGTGGAAGCACAGGTTGAAGCTCTTGCCGAGGCGTGTGCCGCGGCCCAGGCCGATGCGGAAGCAAGCGTCATCGCCTGCACCCAAGCAGTCTCCCGTGCTGAAGCAGCGGCAGCCGCGTTTGCATCAGCATGTGCGAGTGCTCAAGCCAACGCTGGCGTCTCAGTGAATGCATGTGCAAGTGCTAAAGCGACCGCTAAGGCGGAGATCGAGATAGTGATGGCGGCAATTGCCGCTGCTCAGGCTGAAGCCGAAGCAAGCGCTACAGCATGTGCGGCTGCGGCCGTGGATGTACATGCCTATGCAACAGCAGTGGCAGAAGCATTGGCAAAGGCCGTGGCGGCTGCGGAGGCTCAGGCGAGCGCGGCTGCCTTTGTCGTATCTACCGCCAGAGCGGACGCGGAGGCTGCCGCCGAGGTTATGGCATCAGCACAGGCCCGTGCTCGCGCTGTAGCGAGTGCTCGCGCGTACGCCGAGGCACAGGCAAGTGACTCGGCAGCGGCGTACTCTCAAGCCCAGAGCGCGGTCGAACTCGTTCAACAGAACATTCAGACGGCTGTACCGTGTGGGACGGTGCACACCGAAGTGAGCGGGGTTGTGGAGGCGATCGCCACGGCGGTTGCAAAGGCCAGCGCAACAGCTGAAGCCGCCGCACAGGCGACAGCCCTAGCGGATGCTTCTGCAAGCGCCCAGGCTGAGGCAGCAGCGTCGGCCTATGCTCGTGCAGAGGCTCAGGCTGAGGCAGCAGCTTTTGCTTATGCAGAAGCTTCCGCAGCAGCAGTAGCTGTCGCTGAGGCTCATGCGGCAGCCAAAGCCGAGGCAGAAGCAGCAGCATCGGCTATCGCTGTCGCGTATGCCAAGGCACAAGCTCAGGCAGAGGCTGCAGCAGTAGCATACGCAGAAGCATATGCTGCAGCACAGGCCGCAGCATCAGCCATTGCTAATTCTTATAGTCAAGCCCAGGCAGAGGCGAGTGCTTCCGCCCATGCCTGCGCAACAGCAACGGCCAAGGCACAAGCAATGGCAAGTGCAATCGCCCAGGCAAAGGCACAAGCCTCAGCCAGTGCATCAGCAGCCGCTCAGGCCTGCGCAACAGCAACGGCCAAGGCACAAGCAATGGCAAGTGCAATCGCCCAGGCGAAGGCACAAGCAGAAGCTAGTGCATTCGCCGCTTCCTCGGCGTATGCCAAGGCACAGAGTGCGGCAAGCGCAATGGCCACAGCGGTCGCTGCGGCAGTCGCTCGAGTACAAACACAGGCCCAGGCATGCGCGACAGCAGCGGCACAAGCGCAAGCTGAAGCCGCAGCGTGTGCTGCCGCAGCGAGTCAGGCAACGGCTCAAGCTGAAGCGGATGCATCGGCTTATGGGACCGGTGAGGCGTACGCAACGGCCTTCGCCGCGGCAGTCGCCACAAGTTCTGGAGATGCCTTTGCCCACGCTCAAGCAGCAGCCTCGGCAGCAGCACAGGCAGAAGCAGCTGCACAAGCAGCCGCGGGTGCGTACGCTGAGGCACAGGCAGCAGCCGCTGCCGGTGTGCAAGCGGTCGCAGAAGCCGTAGCCGAAACAGAGGCAGCCGCTCGTGCATGTGCGTCCGCAGAAGCACAAGCCGAAGCCTCAGCTGCTGTCGGCGTACAGGCAATCGCCGAAGCAAACTCACAGGCAGAAGCAGCAGCACGCGCGTGTGCTGCCGCACTTGCACAAGCAGAGACTTCAGTGGCTGTCGGTGTTGAGGCGATCGCTACGGCGAACGCCAAAGCTGCGGCATCAGCACATGCGGCAGCACTCGCACAAGCTAGTGCCGAAGCTCATGTTGCGGTTGGCGTTCAAGCTGCTACAGCGGCATTCGCTAAAGCAGCTGCCGCGGCCTACGCAGCAGCCGATGCCGAAGCACTGGCCTATGCCGAGGCGTACGCGACCGCAAGCGCACTGGCTATAGCCGAAGCTGATGCCTACGCATCGGCACAGGCGTGCGCACTGGCAGTCGCCGAGGCACGGACATCTGCCACTGCCGTCTCCGAGGCATACGCAAGAGCGTTCGCAGCCGCGGAGGCAACAGCGAGTGCCTTAGCGCAAGCGCACGTAATGGCCAACGCAGCTGCGCAAGCAGCAGCAGCAGCCTATACATCCGTAGAGGTTGTACCCGACATAGAGACCTCGGTAAGGGCTGTCATAGATCCCGAGTGTCTCCAGCCTGTCTGTGAGGAGTACGAACCGTGTCCTGAGTACCAACCTTGCCCTCCCTGTCCTGAACCAGAGCAGCCATACGATTGTCCCGAAACCCAGCCCTACAGCTGGAACTTCGGGGAGCTTACACCGGGGATGCGCGTCAACCAGATGAAGAGCTTCCCTTACGAACTCACCTACATGGTGAACGAAATGGGAGCCACCTCTGCTGCCACGGTGGGTTCGAACCCCCCCGTAGGGATGACGTTCGACCTTGCTCTAAGCGCACAACGCGGGATGCTGTCGGGTCAGGTACCGGAGAGACCGGGCACCTACGAGGTCACATACAGGTTGTACGATAGCAACCAGTGTTTTGTGATCAAACTTACGGTCTATATGGTTGTTGGACAGCCTTCAGAACCGGAGGAAACGTGTGGCAAGCCAAGTTCTCTCCAGTGGAACTTTGGCGAGGTTAAGGGGGGAACCTTCCACTTCCTGACCAGTCGTCAGATTCCAACAAGCATCCAGTACCAGATCAGCTCTAGTGGTGCCATCGCGGCCGAGCTGCTCTCGAGCAACCTCCCGGGGCAGGCAGAGTTCAACCTGGATCTGAACAATCATATTGGTTCCCTCTCCGGGTTCATACCAGCACAGGCCGCTACCTATCAACTGGTCTTTGCACTGTACGATCAGGCTGAGTGCGAGGTGATTCGCCTTAACGTGCTCCTCAACGTAGCGGGGAGCGCGCAAGAGACTCCTCCACCTACTCAGACGGAGAGAATCTGCGTCGACGTGAGCGCGGTCGCTATAGTGCAAACGATCGGAACAGCGACCACCTACCAACCGCAAGTATCTGAACCCGAGGCGATCGCGGTGCAGATGGTGATCAACAACCAGCAGCACCAAACCACGCCGTTCCAGGTCTGCGGATCTAAGGGCGACACGATCAGAATACAGACAGAGACCGAATTCTGGACCCAGACCGAAGAGAGGCTGACCTTCGTCGGTTGGCAGAAGAAGGTGTGGGACAATGCGGAACAACAGTGGACCTGGGTCACGATCTCTGAATCCCAGTTCATCGGGATCAGGTTGGAACAAGGCGGCTCGCTGCGCGCCGTCTACACTCAGGGCGCTAGATAATCCGGGTCAGTAATAACACCCGCAAAGGGGATGGCATCACGCCATCCCCTTTTTTTAGTTGACGGGAGGTATAACGCTTGTTACCCTTTAATGTGCGTTCGCGAGGGTGGCGGAACTGGCAGACGCGCTAGCCTTAGGAGCTAGTGCCTTTGGGCGTGCGGGTTCGAATCCCGCCCTTCGCAGTTGCAGGAACACGTTCCTGTCGGTATAATCATCGACGGTTTGCGGGAATAGCTCAGCGGTAGAGCACTGCCTTGCCAAGGCAGGGGTCGCGGGTCCAAATCCCGTTTCCCGCTCCAATAGTTTGGCCGGGGAATCGCCGATCAGCCGGGGTGGCGGAATTGGCAGACGCAAGGGACTTAAAATCCTTTGAGGGTATCCTCGTGCGGGTTCGAGTCCCGCTCCCGGCAAAAGAATCGCGGGGTGGAGCAACTGGAAGCTCGTCGGGCTCATAACCCGGAGGTTGTCGGTTCGAATCCGGCCCCCGCCACCAGAAGGGCGGCGTAGCTCAAGCGGTTTAGAGCGCTCGGCTCATATCCGAGAGGTTCGGGGTTCGAGTCCCTGCGCCGCTAGAGGTTTGATGGACAAGGGGGCGTAGCTCTAATCGGGAGAGCGCTGCGTTCGCATCGCAGAGGTTGGCGGTTCGAATCCGCTCGCCTCCAATTGTTCTCCAAGTGAGTGTCGAATATGTCTATTTCACAGACTAGTTCTTGTGGCCCGATACGCCGTGTGACACGCTTCTTCTTGCAGCTGATTATCCGCTGTGTATTTCGTTTTCTAACGCGGCTAGAGATCATCGGTGCGGAGAACATTCCGCAGGATGGTCCTCTGTTGGTTGCTGCTAATCACTTCCATTTTGCCGATCCACTTGCCCTGATCCGTGTATTTCCTAAGCCGTTGGAATTCATTGGCGGAGCGCAGATGCCTTTTGCTCCACGGATTGTACGTGCGCTGCCAAAACTGTGGGGGTACCACGCCGTGCACCGTGGAACGGGAGCACGCGATGCCTTGCGCAGCGCTGAGAACGTGCTGAATACAGGTGGAATTGTTGGGATATTCCCTGAGGGGGGGAGCTGGGCAAGCGTGCTGCGCCCTCCGCGGCCAGGAATGGCATTTCTTGCCGTACGCACCGGTGCACGTATCCTCCCGGTGGGAATTGATGGCCTCGTGGATCTCTTACCCGCTCTTTTTCGCGGGCGGCGCGCGCAAGTGAGGGTGTGCATCGGCGAAGCCTTCGGGCCATTTGAGGCAACTGGGCGCGGTCGAAAACGGAGACTACAACTCGACGAGATAGGAGAAACTATCATAAAGCGGATTGCGCTCCTCATCCCGCCTGAGAGGCATGGGTTCTACTCGACAGATGCGCGGGTACGCGCTGAGGCCAAGGGAACCGAGATATATCCGTGGGCAAGGAGGAAAGATGAGCAAGAGCGCTGAAAACAGAGTTTCTACTCGGCGGGAACGAGCGGCTTGGTACATGTACGACGTCGGAAACTCCGCCTACGCGGCGGTTGTGTTACTTGCCGTATACGCAGCCTACTTCAAGGAACAGGTCGTTGGTGGGGCACAGGGATCATGGCTGTGGGGCCTGTCCGTGGGGATAGCCATGCTTGCCGTCGCGCTTACCGCACCGATCTTGGGGACGATCGCCGATTACACGGGCGCAAAGAAGAGATTCTTGCTCTTCCTCACTGGTATGTCATGCGGATTCACCGCCCTGCTTGCGTTTGTTGGGAAGGGAGACATCGTGATGGGGATGATCTTCTTCATCCTTGCCGAGATCGGTTATCGCGGTGCGCAGGTGTTCTACAATGCTCTTCTGCCTGAGATTACGTCTCCTGAAGAGATTGGGCGGGTATCAGGCCGCGGGTGGGCGCTTGGTAATGTTGGGGGAATATTGTGTCTCGTTATTGTGCTCGCATTGATCAAGCTCTTTCCCGGTACCATGAGCGTTCGCCTTTCGTTTGTCCTCACCGCCGTGTTCTTTGGCGGTTTTTCCCTGCCGATATTTAGATGGCTTCCCGAGCGTGCGGAGAAGCGCCATCTCCCGTCAGGAAGATCCACGCTCATGCTTGCCTTTGCACGATTAGGCGAGACCGTAAAGAAAGTCCGTCACTTTCGCGAGTTTGGCAAATTCATCCTGGCATTCCTGGTATACAACGACGGCATCCTAATGATGCTTAACTTCGCGGCCATTCTGGGTGCGGTACTCTTTGGCCTGACGCAAGAGCAATTGATCATGTTCATGATCCTGATCATGGTAACGAGCATCGGTGGGGCGTATCTGTTTGGGCATATAGCTGATCGCTTCAGCTCCAAACGCTCACTGATCATCGCGCTTGTTCTGATGTTGGCCACGATCATATGGTTGTATTTCGACTACTCACGCACGCTCTTCTTTGTCATCGGTGGAATCGCCGGATTCGCGCTGACCGCGGCGCAATCGGTAAGCAGGGCATTTGTCGGGAAGCTTGCTCCGGCAGCGAAGAGCGCAGAATTCTATGGATTCTTTGCCATGACTGGCCGCACGTCATCCTTCATCGGCCCAACGGTGTACGGCTTCATCGCTGCGCACGGAGCTTTGTGGTACCAAGCACGCGGGCAGGCGGTTGAGCTTGCCGAACAATCGGGGCAGAGAATGGCGATACTTTCGATTGCTGCCTTCCTCGTTCTGGGGATTATCGCCCTGTTGTTCGTAAACGAGAAACGCGGAATCGAAGCAGCAGAAAAGGCAAACGAACTGTAACGCGTGGCGCTGGCAAGATCTCGGCAACTGTTGTGGATTACGCTGCACTTGCCAGCGGCAACATTCAGTAGCAGGATAATCGGAGTCAGGCTTGCATATTCTGTACCTGCTTGCCTTGGGCACGCTCCCCGCTGTAGCCTGTGAGATTCATGCGGTGGGGAGGGATCCTAGTGAAGGCGCTTGTGCTGAATGGAGTAGGCAAGAATACTCAACACCTTGACAACATCGGAGAGATCATCATGCGGGAGCTGCGGTCGCTGCGATGGGAGGCGGAGAATCTCATCTTGCGCGATATTGAGATCGCTCCTTGCATGGGGTGCTTTGGTTGCTGGGTACAGACCCCCGGGTTTTGCTTGATTGACGACGCTGCACGCGAAGTCACGCGGAAGATGATCGAGAGCGATATTATTGTCTACGTCACACCCATAACCTTCGGCGGGTATTCGAGCGAGTTGAAGAAAGCGCTTGACCGCTCCATAGGTCTCATTTCCCCATTCTTCACCAGGATCAACGGCGAGGTTCATCATCGCAAGCGCTACGCTCAGGCACCAAAGCTGCTTGGTGTTGGTATCGTGCACGAGCCAGATGAGGAGAGCGAGCGGATCTTCAAGACGCTGATTGGCAGAAACGCCATCAACATGCACAATCCTGCACATGCAGCGTGTGTGGTGAATGAGGATCAAAGCGAGACTGAGATCCATGAACTGATGCATGCGGCGCTTGGCGAGCTGGGGGTAAGATCATGAACAGCGAAGGCAAGCGTGTTCTCCTTCTGGTTGGCAGCCCCAAAGCACCCGGGAAGAGTGTTTCAGAAGCGTTGGGTGCCTATGTGGTCGAAAAGTTGGGAACACGAGGATGGAGCAGCGAAACAATTTTCATCCGAATGTCTCTTCAGTCGGATGAGGGGCGAGCTGCGCTTCTTGAAGCTGTCAAAACCGCCGACCTCATAATCCTCTCTTTTCCGCTCTACGTGGATAGCCTCCCAGCGCCCGTCATTCGGGCTATGGAGCTAATTGCCGAGCGTAGGTTGGATAAGAAGACACGTCTTGCCGTCATCGCGAACTGTGGATTCCCTGAAGCCCAGCACAACAACGTGGCCATGGACATCTGCCAACGCTTCGCCCATGCTTCGGGCTTGGAGTGGGCCGGCGGCCTTGCGTTGGGGATGGGTGGAGCCGTTTCCAGTCAACGACTGAAAGAGCAAGGCGGGATGGTCGGCAAGATCATCAAGTCACTCGATCTCACTGTGGACGCGTTTGTGAACAACAAATCCATGCCCGATGAAGC
>JAYEFP010000245.1:0-4831 GCA_034715975.1 Candidatus Bipolaricaulota bacterium
CTCTTCGTGGTGAATGCTTTCTGAACTCCGGTCTTGCTTGGCAACCGGCATCCGTCCCACGCGAACTGAAATTAGAAGTACTACCCACTCCTGCCTGCTGCAGGCAGGCGAAACGACGAAGAGCCAAAAAGGGGAATCGTCGGAGGAGATCCAGGTCACAGGGCTCGCCCGAGCGAAGATCAGATCGCTTGATTCGACTGCCCCGAACATCTGTCCGCAAGAAAAGGGGACAATTTCCTTTTCTTGGACATGCGGCGCAGTGCGTTCAATATGGCCTCCTTGTGCACGCGCATGTTACACTTGTGCGGCTTATTGTGTGAGACAGACATTTTTCAAGGAGGATAAAGGTGGCCAAACCAACGCTTGTCGTCATGGCTGCGGGAATCGGAAGCCGCTATGGTGGCCTGAAGCAGATCGACCCGATCGGCCCAAATGGAGAGATCATTATCGACTACTCGATCTATGATGCTCTTCATGCGGGGTTTACGAACGTTGTGTTCATTGTAAGAGATGAGATACTGAAAGAGTTCTCCGCGCACATCGGCCGAAAATTGGAGGGAAGGTGCGACGTCTCATACGTTATTCAGCGGCTCAACGATCTCCCGAGCGGATACGCTGTGCCCGCAGGGAGGACGAAACCATGGGGAACAGCTCACGCTGTCCACGCCTGCCGTGACGTTATCGATGGGCCGTTTGCGGTGATAAACGCCGATGACTTCTATGGGGGCAGCGCCTACCGCCTGCTGTACGACTACTTGCTGCGTGCACACGATAAGAAAGACCTGTGTGACTACTGTATGATCTCCTACTTGATCGGAAACACGCTCACCGAACACGGGCATGTGGCGCGCGGCGTGTGCTCGGTCAGTGATGACGGCTATCTTCTTGATATACACGAACGCAAGCGGATTGAACTATTCGATCAAATGCCGCGCTACACCGAAGACGGCGAGAATTGGATCAGCGTTTCTCCAGACGCTCCAGTATCCATGAACATGTGGGGGTTCACCCGCAGCCTTCTCTCCAAATTGGGGTCTCGCTTCGAACGCTTCCTGGATGCGATGAGCGATCCGAGCAAAGATGAGTACCTTCTTCCCGAGCTTGTTGGTGAGCTGATCAGCGAGGAGATGGCAAGCGTCAAGGTTCTGCGCACAGACGAGAAGTGGTACGGCGTTACCTACCGTGAGGACCGAGCGAGAGTGCAAGAGGGGATCAGGACGCTCATCGAACGGGGAGTCTACCCGCGGGACCTCTGGAAGTAGCACCCTGTGAATACAATTCACTCGAGTACATCAAAGATATGTGTCTCATGCGTAATCGCTACGTCAAGTTGATCACGCCATGATTCCACATACAATTGTAACCGCGGAGGAAGTGATAATGAACCTGGCGCTGCTTCTCATCATTTCATATCTATTGGGAGCGATTCCTACTTCGGTGATCGTTGGCAAGGTCGTTTGTGGGATCGATGTGAGGGACCACGGCAGCGGCAACGCCGGCGCGACAAACACGTGGCGTGTTCTCGGTTGGAAGGCGGGAGTGACCGTTCTTGCTCTCGATGCGGGGAAAGGGGCCGCTGCCGCCGCGCTCGTCCCGCTAATCCACTTCGGGCATCTCCCGTTCACTGCGCCGGTTATCGCCATCCTATGTGGCTTGAGTGCGGTCATCGGCCACGTTTTCCCGGTATACGTTGGTTTCCGTGGGGGAAAGGGAGTGGCGACCGGAGCGGGGATGCTCATAGCGGTGGCACCGATTCCTGTAGGGCTCGCCATCGGTATCTTTGGCCTTTCCATGTTCCTATTTGGGATGGTCTCACTCGCTTCGATCCTGGCTGTTATGTCTGCCCCCATTAGCATTATCCTTTTGAATCGCTTCTCTGGTACCAGTTATCATCCACTCCTTCTTGGCATAACATGTGTCCTCGCCTTGTTCATCATCTTTAACCATCGCGCAAACATCGTGCGCATCATCCGCGGGCGGGAACGATCGTTACCGCGGGTGCAGCTCTGGAGGCGGATCCTACACCGATAGATTTTATCTGCGAAGCAAGGCACTTCCGTTTGTGACACATGGTACAAACTCCGGTACAGAACGGTATTTGACGTATGGAACATTGGGCGCTAGAATTCCTGGTGGATCAATAAGGAGTGGATCGTGGAAAAAGACCCATTGAAAGATTTACGTAATAGGAATCTGAGGAACATTGCCTTGATCACCGTAATCGTGATCATCGGGCTGATCATTTTTCAGTCATGGTTTGGTGGAGACAAGACGCAGCAAGAGGTCAACTACTCCCTCTTCCGCAGCATGGTGGCAAGCGGGCAGGTCGTGTCCATCGAGATCAAGGACAATCAAGGCAGCGGTCTCATGACGGACGGGAGCAAGTTCACGGTTGAGCTTCCTGATGATAAGACTCTTTACGAGCCGTTCTTGCGCGACAATAACGTTCAGATCAAATATGCACCGCCGTCAAATAGTGGCTTGTTGCTCTCGATTTTGATGTCCATCCTCCCGATTGGCCTGTTGATTGTCGTCTGGGTTTATATCATGCGTAAGACGCAGGCTGGCGGTGGAGCGATGTCGTTTGGCCAGTCGAAGGCGAAGCTTGTGCATCCGGAGACGACGCAGGTGACGTTTGCCGATGTTGCGGGGATTGACGAGGTGAAAGAAGAGGTCGAGGAAATCATCGACTACCTCAAGGACCAGAAGCGATTCTCTGTGTTGGGAGCGGAGATCCCGAAGGGAGTGTTGCTCGTTGGTGCTCCCGGGACGGGAAAGACACTCCTTGGAAAGGCAATTGCCGGCGAGGCGCACGTTCCGTTCTTCTTCATCAGCGGATCTGACTTCGTGGAGATGTTCGTCGGAGTCGGTGCTGCGCGGGTGCGCGATATGTTCGTGAAGGCAAAGGCAAGCGCGCCGTGTATCATATTCATTGATGAGATCGATGCTGTTGGCCGGAAGCGTGGCGCTGGGCTTGGTGGCGGGCACGATGAACGAGAACAGACGCTGAATCAGTTGCTAGCAGAGATGGACGGCTTCCAGCCGAACAAGGGGATCATCATGCTGGCGGCTACGAACCGTCCCGATGTCCTCGATCCGGCGCTCTTACGACCCGGACGATTCGACCGTCGGATCACCGTGCCGCGTCCGGAGCTCAAGGGGAGAGAGGAGATCATCAATGTACACCTGCGTGGAAAGACCATCGCGCCGGATGTCGATCCCGCTGTTCTTGCCCGTCAGACCCCCGGATTTGTCGGGGCTGATCTGAAGAACCTGTGTAACGAGGCTGCACTTCTCGCAGCGAGGGAGAACAAGAGCATTGTCGAGATGGTCGACTTTGAGGAGGCGACCGATCGTGTGATCGCCGGTGTGCGACGGAAGGGGATCATCCTCTCTAAGGAGGTGCGTGAGCGCATCGCCTACCACGAGTCGGGACACGCGCTCCTCGGGCGGCTCCTTCCCAAGGCCGATCCGGTGCACAAGATCTCCATCATTCCGCGTGGGGACGGATCGCTGGGGTTCACGCTGCAACTGCCGCTGGAGCAGAAGTACATTGTCTCAGAGGAAGAGCTTCACGACAAGCTAATCACCCTGTTCGGAGGACGTGCCGCGGAGGAGGTCGTGTTTAACGACTTTACCACCGGTGCCTATGACGACCTCAAGCAGGCGACAAAGCTTGCCAAGAGAATGATCGTCGAGTACGGGATGAGCAAGAAGCTTGGCCCGATGAGCCTGGCGCGCGAACACGCGGACGTCTTCCTCGGTGAGGAGATCGTCAAGAGCAACGAACACTCTGAGGCCCTCTCCTCTCTCGTGGATAGCGAAATTCGTGGTATGATTGCCGATTCGTACGAGAAGGCTAAAAACCTCCTTACCCAGAACCGTTCGATGCTCGATCGGTTGGCAACTGCTCTTCTCGAAAAGGAAATCATTGCGGGGAAGGAACTGCAGCAGTTGTTCGCGTCGCTGATTCCGGAACCCGTCAATTAGCCCCGTGCAAGGCAGACGCATCGTTATCCTCGGATCGACGGGGTCGATCGGTATGCAGACCCTTGATGTGGTCGAGCGGCTCAATCGCGCCGGCCATGCAATGACGGTTATTGGACTCTCGGCGGGGAAAAACATCGATCTCCTAACAAAGCAAATCGAACGCTTCTCGCCGCAAGTTGTGGCAATGGCGGAGGAAGACGGCGCGAGATTGCTTCGCGAGCATTTTCCCGATCTGACCGTTCTCTCAGGAAGTGACGGTCTGGAGGAACTTGCGAGCCTCTCCAATGTGGACCTGGTCGTAAACGCTCTCGTTGGCGCTATCGGCCTTTCACCGACGCTTGCAGCTCTTTCTAGCGGGCATGTCCTGGCCCTGGCCAACAAGGAGAGCATGGTGATCGGCGGCGAACTGGTCACGGATGTGTTGCGCAAGAAGGGTGGGACGATACTTCCCATCGACAGCGAGCACAATGCCATCTTCCAGAGCATGCGTGCGGGGGAGCACGCGGAGATCGAGAGGGTCATCATCACCGCCTCCGGCGGACCGTTCCTCAATACTCCGCTTGAAAAACTGGTGACGGTGAGTGTGCAGGACGCCTTGCACCATCCAAACTGGTCGATGGGCTCGCGCATAACGATCGACTCCGCAACGATGGTCAATAAGGCGTTTGAGGTAATCGAGGCCCATTACCTGTTCGATGTGCCGTATGAGAGAATCGACCCTGTCATCCATCCCCAATCGGTGATTCACTCCTTAGTGGAGTATCAAGATGGGTCGATCATCGCCGAGCTTGCCGCATCGGACATGCGTATTCCGATTCAATACGCGTTAACCTATCCCGAG
>JAYEFP010000246.1:0-8779 GCA_034715975.1 Candidatus Bipolaricaulota bacterium
CGGTGGGACGGCGACGTTGCAGATCTCGATCGACAACAAGTCGCTCCACCCGGCGGACGACATTGCGGTGAGCCTTGTTGATGCGGATGGTTTCTCGCTCGATCCGACGGAGTCCGACATCAAGGTAATCCAGCCGTTCGATAAGGACACGCTTGATCTGAATCTAGTTGCCTCGCCAGAGGTAGTGATCGGTACGCATGATCTCACCCTGCAGATCATCTACACGTACTGCATTGAGGTGAGCTGTTTCCAGATAGTCAATGAGGTGAGCGTTTCCCTGTTGGTGACCACAATCTCGATTGGGCCGGCCACGGTGAAAAAAGTTAGGTCTATTCCGCCATGGGTCATGCCAACCGTGGTTGGATTGATTGTTCTGGCTGGCATTGGGCTGTGGCGACTCGCTGGAGTGCGGCTTCCGTTGTACATAGCTCTGTTTGTGATCGTTGCTGGTGGTCTGGCCTACGGTGTGATCCTCGGTCAACACGAACAAGCGCAGGGGATCGCCGCGGTGTTGTGTACTTCATGTGTAGGCATAGAAGAGGCTCCGCGCGAAGAGCCTGCTTTGTCTGAGAACGCCCTGTCTGCCCTAACGCGGCTCGACACTGATGTGAGACTCATCGTGTTCTACGCACCCTGGTGCCACACCTGTCCATACGCCGAGGCGATGGTGCAACAGATAGCTGATGCCACGGATCACATTACCTACGAATTCGTGAATGTGGACACGAATCGTGATCTGGCTGCGTCCAACGGAGTTATCCGCTCCAACCGAACGGTCGTGCCTGCGATCCTGCGTGTCGATACCCGTGAGGTCATCTTCGGGATCGAGAACCTGGAAGAACGCTTGCTTGGCCTGCTGGAGGTAGGCCAATGAGGCTGTCGTTGATCCGGCGGATCAGCCAGGGGTTCGGGCTCCTCCTGGGGCTATTCGGGTTCACAGGAATTGGGATGACGCACATCATCTTTCCCGGACTGCACTGCTACGCCTGTCCTCTTTCGGTGACGATCTGCCCGATTGGGTTAATGCAGAACCTCGTGATCTACGGGACTGTTCCCTACTTTTGGATCGGGACGATCGTCGCCTATGGGCTTGTCCTTGGACGCGGGTTTTGCGGCTGGTTCTGCCCGTTCGGCACGTTAAACGATCTGCTCTCGTTCAATAAGACGCGCATCAGTAGGGGCTTCTCTTACACAAAGTACGCGGTGCTCGTGGGAACGATCGTTGCTGCATGGGCGTTCGCTGACACGATGTTTTGCAAGATCTGCCCGGCTGCTTCGATCGAGGCGTCGATCCCGTACCTCTTTCTTGGTGTAGCGCATGTCAACAGACCGTTCATCATCCATATGATCTCCCTTGGAGTTGTTCTCGTGGGGATGGTAGTTATTGCGCGATTCTGGTGTCGCTATCTTTGTCCGATGGGCGCGATCCTGTCGCTGTTTAACCGGGTGAGCTTTCTGCACCTGAAGCTGGACAGCAACCGTTGTTCGCGCTGCAACGCGTGTGCCGTTGCCTGTCCAATGGGCCTAAGGCCCTATGAGGAGTACGACGATCACAACTGCATCAAGTGTGGCGAGTGCACCAGTGCTTGCTCGCTAGACGCGCTTACGCTGACCTTCTCCCCGCAGATGCCCCGCTTGAACAAGAAGAAGGATCACGTCTCTTAACGCAGCAGAATAGATACATAGATTAGGCCAGCAATGAATATCGCCAGCGCCAGAGCGATGACGATCCCTGTCTGCGCTTGAGCGCCCGATGAGCTGATCGTGTAGGCGGCGATCTCGTAGTCGCGCGGTGTCCTTGGGTATGCTGGATCCTCCGCCCACACCTCCCAAGTCCACGTCCCTGGCTCTTCTCCGGCGGTGGTCTGTCTGTTCAGCACAAATGTCCCATCCGAGAAAGAGTGAGGAGTGGGATAGAGGCTGCGCTTCTCGTGCGCGTAGTGAAGCTTAGTATCGGTCGCGGTTCTGTAGTAGGCGTAGGTTACTTCCCCGTGCGGGTCGATGACGCGGGCGTAGAGCAGAAGCTGCGTGGTTGGCTCTGTCCCGGTAATTGTGAGCGAACGCACCTGCAGCGCACCAGGCATGATGAAGCCACTGGGGGAGAATGACAGGGAGAGGTGGAGGTTGGCAAGGTATGGGGATGGGACCACGCCGGAGACGATCACGTAGCGATCTATCGTGTACGCGCCGAACGTGCCTTTATCCAACGTAGTGCTTACGCCGGCTGGATCGGTGGTGTTGCGGTTGTATGGATCGATGATCGTGTACGTGGCACCTTTCTTTCCCGTGATTACCACCCAGTGGCAATCCTCGGTCTGCGTCGTCGAGCCGTGGCAGTAGCCTCCCCAGTTGACCCCACAGATGACCGGATATCCCTGACGCAACGACTGGTCGATCACCCGCTTTGCAGTGCTGTCGATGCCGCGCTCACTTCGGTTGACATACTGTGTTATCGAGACCTGTGGTGGAAGGTGGGTCCACTCCAGGCAGCAGGAACCGGTGTCACTGCCGCACCGCCCGTAACCTCCATGTGTCTTCAACCAGTCGTTTAGGATTCCGGGGTCCATCCCGCTGCGTGCGCCACCAGTGCATGATGCCTCGCGTGGGATGGAGAGACTCACATCGTAGTAACCGAGGACCATGGCAAAGGAGGTGATCAGACAACCGGCGACGCTTACATTATCCGGGCAGCCATTGGTTCCCATGCCGCAGTCGCCCCAGTAACCGCTCGCTCCTTGGTATGCCTGATTGAACGCAGGGACGGGGGCAGGAAGGGTGATGTTCTCTTGCCCAAGGGAGAGAACGACTGAGACCGAAACGAGGACTAGCGCCACGTAGAGAATCGCCAATCCCTTTGTTGGCTTCACGCCTTCTCTTCCTTCTCCTTTGCGGCGGCGTACTTTGCCGCAACGTCCTTAATGTTGCGGGCCGCGACGTCCTTAATGTTGCGGGCCGCGACGTCCTTGATGTTGCGGGCCGCTATCAGGCCGCTAACTGCGGAGTAGACGATCCCGCGGCAGTGCCCAGAAGCGTCGCCAGCGACGTAGAACCCCGGGACGACGGTCTCCATCGCTGCGCTCACCGGATAACGCGTATCGTAGAACTTGATCTCGGGAGCGTAGAGAAACGTGTTGTCAGCGGTGAGGCCGGGGAGGATGTCGTTTAACTGTTCGAGACCTTCCAGCAGGTTCACCACCACTCGATCGGGGAGGGCCATCGAGATGTCACCCGGAGTGACGTCGGTTAGCGTCGGGGAAATCGTCGCCCGGCGGAGCCGATCGGTCGTCGAACGGTGTCCGTTCTTGAGGTCTTTCAACCGCTGAATGATCGGGCGTCCACCTCCGATCGTCGTCGCCAACTTAGCTATCGCGCGCCCGTATTCTGTCGTGTCCTCCACCGGATCGGTGAGCTCGATGTGGGATAACAGGGCGAAGTTCGTGTTTTCCGTCTTCTCATCATTCTCCGCATGTCCGTTGACGAGAGTGAAGTCATCGTAGCTCTCCTTTACCACAAAACCCCGTGGGTTCGTACAGAACGTCCGCACCATGTCATCGTAGGTCGCGGTACGCACCCGCAGCTTGGCGTCGTACATCACCTGTTCGATAGATGTGTAGATCTCGGCGGGAAACTCCACACGTACACCGACGTCGATCGGCCCGTACTCCGTGATGATACCCAACCTGCCCGCCTCCTCGCGCAACCAGTAGGCACCTGCTCGGCCGGGTGCAGCGAGGACGTAACGCGCCTCGATCTCCTCATTTCCTGACAGGACGAAGACGTCACCCTTACGAGAGATGTGCTCGATGCGGTTCTCAATCGAGGCAGCAATCCCGTGATCCAGCAGGTGGTGGTAGAAGCGATCGATGATCTGACGGACATGCGATGTTCCCATGTGGCGTTGGCGGCCGCTGATGAACTCGATCCCATACCGGCTCGCAGTCTGCTTAAGCTCAGCAAGCGCCTGTTGGTCCTCTCCTGAGTACTTCTCTGGCGCCCCAAAAGCGGTAAACGTTGTGTCTACCTGATCGATGTACGATTGGATGACGGCTTCGTTCTGGCCGAAACTTGCAGGGTCACCACCGATCTTCGAAGTCAGATTGAGCTTGCCATCGGAGAATGCCCCCGCGCCACCGATGCCAAAACAGATATGCTCCCGTGTGCTCGGCTCTTTACCGCGATCGACAAGAAGCACATCAAGCCCACACCCGATTAGCTCACTGGCGGCGAACAATCCTGCTGGTCCGGCCCCAATTATCGCTACGTCAACGCGTCTCATAGAAGGACCCTCCGTAGTTCAGTTACATCTGCGATTATCAGATCCGCAATCGAATCCCGTAGCTCTCTCTCGCCATCCGGATTCACCCACACCGACCACATTCCCGCATTGTGCGCTCCGATTATATCCATTTGATATGAATTACCCACATAGACCGCCCTGTTCGCAGGAGCATCCATATCCTTCAACAGGCCGCCAAAGAGGCGCGGGTCCGGTTTGTGAATTCCCATGTCTCCAGATACGGTTACCCTGTCAAAGAGGGGCTCAATTCTCAGTAAGTCGATCTTTTCCCACTGCAGATCGCTTGGCCCATTGGTGAGCAGGCCAAGCGCATACTTCCCACCAAGGTCAGCAAGAAGCGGGAGGACACCGTTGAAGAGCGACAGGGACGCAGTGCGCAGTTTGCCGTACACCTCGGACAGCGCGCGCGCCAGCTTCTCATCATCGATACCTTGCTCCCGGAGCAGTCTGATCCAGATCCGCTCGCGTAGTGACTTCGTGCTCTGATGGTCCGTATCCAGCTCGTACCACAGGTCGGCGTAACGGTTTGCGGCCACGGATGGATCGCCGATGAGGGTCGCTTCCACTCCGATGTGTTGCAGTGCAACGACCATCGCCTGTTCGATGGTTGTGGCATAATGGCAGAGGGTTCCGTCAAGGTCAAAGACGACCGCGGACAGAGCGGGTGCTTGCAATGGTTGAATGATCCTTTTGATGAGCATATCCTGTATATGGTAAGGTGATTCGTGTGCGGCTAGATCTTAGGTGGGACAATCAACGAAATCAAGGGGGCGAAGTTGCGGATCATTAGCGGAAGCGGGCGGGGACATCGACTTGTCGACTGGGAAGAGAGCGGGATCAGGCCGATGCGCGACTTTGTCCGCTCGGCGCTGTTCAACATTCTTGCTGATTTAGTGATCGATGCCCGGTTCCTTGACCTGTTTTGCGGGACGGGGAGCGTGGGATTGGAGGCCCTGTCGCGTGGAGCGCGGGAGGCAACATTCGTCGATCGATCTCCCGGAGCATGCAGGATCGCGCGGCGGAACCTCGACGCATTAGGTTTTCTCGATCAGGGGAGCGTTCTGCAGAGAGACTACACAATCGGAATTGATCATCTGGACCGGCGCGGAAAACGATACGACCTTATCTTCGTCGGCCCCCCATATGATAAGGGCCTTGCCGAAGCCGCTCTGCGCCTGATCGCCGGACACGCGATTCTGGCTAAGGATGGGCTCACCATCACCGAAGTGAGAAACAAGACGCGCCTTGACGATAGATACGGACCACTCGAACGTGTTGACAAGCGGGTTTATGGGGATAATGTCCTCGACTTCTATGGCCTCGGCGAGCCAGCAGCAAGCGTGCAAGACGAAAAGGGAGAGAGTAAGGAGGAAGAGTGAACCAAACGGCGAAGAAGAAGACGATACTGGTAACAAACGATGATGGGGTGAACGCACGCGGGATCATGGCCCTAAAGGAGGAACTCGACCGAGTGGCGTTCGTTGAGGTATACGCACCGGACCGAAATTGGTCTGCTGCCAGTCGTACAATGACCTTTCACAAGCCGCTGCGCGTGGATCGCGTGCGATTACTCAACGGGAGTGTAGGGCACATGACGAGTGGCACGCCGTCCGACTGCGTCTCACTTGCTGTGCTCGGCCTGCTGAAGGAGAAGCCGGATCTTATTGTATCCGGGATCAATGACGGCCTTAACATGGGTGAGGACGTTACCTATTCCGGCACGGTTGCTGCGGCGATGCAAGGGGCACGGACCGGGATTCCGGCGGTGGCCGTATCCCTCGATATCGATGTCGACGAGTTGGAGATACCGGATTACTCCAAGGCGGCTCGCTTTGCCGCTCGCCTAGCGGCGCTGATTCTGCAGGAGAGCCCTCTACCTCCCGGAGTCCTGTTCAATGTCAACGTTCCCCGGCTGCATCACGGCGGGCCAGCGGAGGTGAAAATAACGCGACTGGGGGGGCTGGTCTACAAGAACTATCTGGTGCAAGGAAAGGATCCGCGCGGACGAAACTACTATTGGATCACCGGAGAGCCGCGAACACAGGTTCCGCCCGAAGAAGAAGGGACGGACATCTGGGCAATCACTAACGGATACATCTCGATCACGCCCATTCATCTCGACATGACTTATCAACCGTTGGTCGATGGCCTGAAAAGCTGGGAAGAAAAGACCTGGGTGGATTGATCTAGGCTAAACCTTCCAAATCGTCCAGATTCCCATCAGGATGAAGAGAGCGCCTGCTGTATACTGAATCAGGTTCATCGCTTGCGCGGGAATGAAGCGGCCCACCAGGGCCCCCAGGAAAACGGCAATGGCGGTCGATAGGAGAAGAGCGCTCCCCGCCCCGATGAAGATCGCTAGCGACGATTGCCCTTGTGTGGTCAGGGTAAACACAGCGAGCTGGGTTTTGTCGCCCAGCTCGGCCATAAACACGAGCACGAACGTCGATAGGGCTATTTGCAGCATGTTAGACCTCCATGAGCTGTGTATTGTAGTCGCGTTGCGGTGACTAGGCAATCATGCCAGTGGCCTATTTGCTTGTCCCACGGCAATGGACATACACTTTATACCATGTTACGGAAGAGATACTGCCAATTTTACGCTAATGTTAACTATCGTTCCTGCCCCGAGTGTCTTGCATTGCACGGGCGAATTGCCACTAGAGAAGATGCCTTCCCACATTGTCCGCAAGGTTGCCGATACGCAATCGTCTCCTTTACGCGCAAGGAGCTCTCCTTCCACAAGGATCAGCAACGTGAGATGCGCATTGCTGCGCGCAATGAACTGAAGCGGCGAGACTTGTTCAACCGCGGGATCGCACTTCTCGACGAGAATGACGAAGAGGCAATCTCACTCTTGGCGGAGTCGACGCGCTACGATCTGTATATTCCGGAGGTGGAGCGCCTCGTCGAGCAAAAGGGCGACGTCCTACGGGAGACGCCGTCGATACGGAAGCGGCTCCTTAAGTTGTTCGCTCAGGCATATTCTGACAAGTTTGGCTGGCGGCGCTATGAACGCCTTCCTGAGTTGATGCGCATCGCGCGCGAAAACGAGGGCATCAGACGCTTGCGGGAGCTTCTCACGTGAAGATGCGTTTTTCGCCGGCGCAGGAACGCGGGTTGATCATCTTAGTGGCAATCGGGATCATCGCCAGCGGCGTAGCTTTGCTCCCGCCATTGTTTGTAAGCCAAGCGCGGTTCACGGTTGCGCCCATCGAGGTGTCTGGAGCGAGGGTGTTGCTGCCGACGTTTCTTGATTCCCCGCCGAAGGTCGATCTGAATTCAGCGGGAATCGATGAACTGAACAAACTCCCGGGGATCGGGGATGTGCTTGCTCAACGGATAGTCGACTACCGCACCGAGCACGGCCCGTTTCACTCACTTGATGAACTTGCCAATGTGAGTGGAATCGGAAAGAGCATTATCGAGCGGATCCCTCAGTTGATCGAGCTTGGAAAGTGAACCTCAATGACTAACGTCCTTGCTGTCTCGAGAGGGTAGTAGCCTCTAGCTTTGCTTGCACAGGGCCGCTGCCAAGGAGAATTCGCTACAAAGAGTGCCTTCTCTCTACTCGGTGGTGAAAGAATCCTGTACTTTTGTGAGAATCTTGGCCTTTGAGCCTTTCTCTTTCGTTATCCATTTAGAATGACGAAGAGCCAACTACCGTAACGTTAGAGCGGGATTACTTTCCGGTGATCGTGTATACGACAGTGAGTCCGTAGCCCCCGTTCTTGTGGGTGCTTTCGTCGATCTTAACTTTGTAATCGACGCTCAATAGGTACGTCCCGCGGGTACCGCTGGCTAGAACTTGATCGGAAGTGGAGACGGAGAAGAAACTAGCGTTGTTGGCGCGCACCATGAAATCGCTTAGGGGCTTGGTGTAGCTACCGTCGTAACTTGCTCCCATGTCCGATTCGATTGCGTGTACCTTGACCACCCAAGGGATGTTGCTCGCTGCGTTGAGTACGAGAACGCCGTCGTCTTCGATGAATCCGGCGGATAGATCGCTTGCGTTTGGCTCTCGTACGTCGTAGCGGTTACTGACCGATCCATCCATGCCCGTTTCCGAGCTAGCAATACTAAGCGATTGAAACGGAAGGATTGTCCAAGTGACGCGCGCCGCAGCACTGGAGCTAGATCCAGCAGCCAGCGCAAATACTGGAATCAAGAAGATTATCGAAAGAAGTACTGTTAAGCATCGCTTCATTTCGTTTTCGGAAACCCGGCTGCCATTTCAGGCCCGTGGCTTTGCGTCCCTCACTTATTATTCGTGAGGTTTGCCTTTTCGATTCCGAATCCTCACCTCCTGTTTAGTATCGCAGACAATCATATTATACCTAGTAGCCCTACTCTTTCAAGTCAGTAGTAGAGGGTGCGCGTACGATGGCGCGTGATAGCCTTGTATTCAGGGTTCTGCCCCCTGTTCCACAACGCGTTGTCAAGCTGTTGCGCTGTGACTTGATCACCAGTGGCCGTGATTGC
>JAYEFP010000246.1:8879-17187 GCA_034715975.1 Candidatus Bipolaricaulota bacterium
CAAGTCAGTAGTAGAGGGTGCGCGTACGATGGCGCGTGATAGCCTTGTATTCAGGGTTCTGCCCCCTGTTCCACAACGCGTTGTCAAGCTGTTGCGCTGTGACTTGATCACCAGTGGCCGTGATTGCTTCAACGATCAGCTCGACCGCGTGCACGGCACAGGCGCGGATCTCAACCTCTTCCTCCGAGCCAGCGGGGATCAGCTCTTCTTGTCCGATATGAGCGACGAGATCTTTGTTGTAAGACAGGATGCCGTCTACCCGCAATACATGTGGAACCATGTTATCGGCAAAGATGGTCAGCCGGTTGAGGTCGTGAAACTTTCCTGGCCCCTTTCCGTCAAACGCAAGATTAAGATCAGAAGCAGTGATCTGCGCCCGTTTGTAGAATGGGACATTCATTCCCCTGTATCGCGCCTCATCGAAGAAGAGCGGCATGACGCGCAGTATGTCGACCAAGCGTACGGCAGAGTGGTCTGCCGCCGCGACAAGCTCGGTGAAGCTGCCATGAAAGCGATAGAAAAGGTATGCCCCAAGGTCACTCAGCGCGCGGGAGAAGAGCAACATCAGCTCCGCGATCACTGGATCACTCATATCTTGGGCGAAGATCTTGGCGCAATTGCGGGCCGTCATTCCTTGAAGGTCATGAGCTGAAGGCGATCCATTAGCAGTAAAGAAATCGGTGAGCAAGGAGGCAATGGTGAAGTAACCGCTCATCCCCGGCCGTTTCCGCAGATGAGGGAAGTAGCCCGACCCGAAGTTGATTGCGTCCAGCGTGATGATGAATGCAACGCTGTCCTCCCCATGTCCAACATAGTGGCAGGACGGATCAATTGTCTGTTTGTCAGTCAGATGCGAGATGAGGGACGCAGCGTACGCCGGGATACATTCAGGGTTGATGTGCACATGGGTCGCCTGTGCCGCAACGGCCTTACACGCACTACGAACGTGTTCTAGCGTATCCATCCATCCCTCCAAGAACACTCTCACTTGGTGGAAGGGTAGTCCCTTTCTCGTTGCTCAGCAAGAAGCCCCAGCCTTTCGCTGTTTTAAGTGGCTCACGCAATAGGCAAGAAAAGGCCTGCCCCTCTCCGCGAAGACCTATCCGGCTCCTGCCTGTCCTTCGGATACAGACAGGCGCCGGCACAGGCAGGTCTATCTACGTCCGAAGGGCAGGCAAGCGCAGAGAACTGAGATGAGCAGTGATAGTTCTTTACTGGCTTAGATCCCCCAGTGCTCCGATGACGCGGCCAAGGACGTCATCGCTTGATGGCGCATCTTCATCTTCCCACCCCATGTGACTGATAGACAGACCGACAGGGAAGTCGAACACGGAACTGACATCAAGCATCAGCGCCCGTAATCGTTCAGCCGCTACTGAAGCCCCCGTGGGTGGTGTTGCGGGCAGAAGAGAGACAAATCGCAAGTCGCTCACACGAAACAGCACATCGACATCTCGGAGGTTGCTTACAAGGAAGTTCGCTGTTCGAATCAGTACCTGCTCCTGTTCTTGCTGAGTGCAGGGCTCGCTCACATCGACATCAATCAGAAGAAGAGATGTAGGCTGCTTGTATCGGCGCGTCTTTGCGAGTTCACGATCCAACTCCGCACGAAAATGATCGCGCGTATAGGCACCCGTCAGTTCATCGAGTACGACGAGCTTCATCAGCTTCTGCTCGTGGGAATAGATGACCTTTGTCATAAGATTGACTCCGTCGATCAACTGGCCCACTTCATCGCGTAATCGAGTTCCCGGGATCCTCTGCATCGGCGATGAAACCTCTACGTCATACTTTCGTTGCGCGACGAGACCCACGACTTCAGCTATTCGTCCGAGCGGTTTGGTCACAATCATACGTAATGCCAGGTACAGGAGTCCGCCCAATAGGAAGAAACCAACGACAGAGGCAATTCCGAATTGCCACGAAAGGCGCGAAATGAACAATGCCTGCTCGGCAAGCGACATATCGACCACGACAACGCCAATAAGATCCGGGCCAGAGAAAATCGGATCATACGTTCGCAGGTAAACGGTATCGCCAAAGCTTACATTGGTGACTTCTACCTCTTTGAGGATGCTAAACCGATCTTGATCTTCTTTGGATGCCAATGCGCCGACCATCGTAGGATCAGCACTGGCTACAACCACGAACCCGCGCGCACTTACTCCAGCAACGGTGATTCCCACAACCGTCTCATAGCGATCAAGTAGGCGTTGGATATCAGCATCGAGTTCATCTGAGTAGTAGAGGATGTAGTCTTTTTCTTGGATCGAGTTCGAGATCACGGCGGTGACGCTTCGCGCGCGCTGCTCGTAGGTTGATGCAGTCGACGTACGTAGGGAGACGAGGGCGAACCAATAGAGCGCACCAACAACCAAGAGTGCAACGACCATGACGAGCACAAGAAGCTTGACTTGCAGGCTTGTTCCATATTGAATCCAGGATCGGAGGCGAACAAGCCAGTGGGGCGACCGACCCCGTTGGGACGTGTCAGTATCTATCAAATCCATCTCATCTCCTTTCTCTACTCAACGAGAAGTCCCTCATCCAGTAGAAAGTCCCTTGCCACCGCCTCCGGTTCACAGCCCGAAAGCCGGCCGCGACTGATCAAGCCCTGTACCGCAGACCCTGTCAGCAGTGGACTCAGGTTAGACGTCACATCCCTAACCTCCGGGAATCGCGAAAAGAGTTCCCGGCGAAAGAGCATGACAATATCAGCAGTTTTAAGAACATGGCGATCATCTTCGAGTGCTACAAACTCAGAAGAAAGAGTAAGTGCCTCCTCCAGGTTGCTTAATATGGCTACATCGGCTACTTTCAATTTGAGAAAAGTCTCTGCATCCTCAAGAGTCTCTGCCCAATCGATGGTTTCGTTCGATTCTTTCGATCCATACCCCGCCACAAAGGACTTAAAAGCATCTTCGCCAAAGATTCGGGGGGCGGTGCACCGCAACGTTCCTTTCAACTCGCCCATGTAAACCACCAAAGCGGAGAGCGTCAGTTCCGGTAATTGATCTGCCAACCGTTGTGATACAATGGCAGACCATCCCCTCTTCGCCGGGATTGAAATGCTTTCTAGATTCTCCTCTGCATCGAACATCTCTTCGAGGTCAGAGTCCGGGGCTTCCAACCAAATGAGGTCTACATCTTGCATACGGATCGCATCTTGGACACGAAGATCATTGCCCATGCCAATGAGATCAATGACCCGGAAACCCTGCCCAGTCAAAGCAAGTTGCAGAATACGCCCAAGAATCACCTGAAGATTGCTCTTCCCAGTACCGATTGCAATGGTGCCCTTCCAGGCCGATTTTTCGAGGTCTACCCCCTCGGAGACTACGCCTACACCTGTATTGCGCCCTCCATTCAATTCACCCCACCAGTTCCCATCTGCAGAAAGAGGCGAATCGCTTTCGTTCACAATGTCAAACTGGTTATTCCGCGAGAAGATGTTGTTCATAATGATCGGAGCCGCTGCCTCGCCGCTGCCTTCCCATAGGTCAATTCCCAGCAGGGCGATCGTGCCCTTGATGGCGATTGTCGCATCATCGCACTTGAGTCCGATCACATTCCTTTCGATTGTATTCCCCTCAATCCGAAGGCGACTCCCTGGGTGAGTTAGTAGCAATCCGGTGTTGTTCCGGGACAAGGTGTTGTTGTGGACTTCATCCCGTGCTGAGACAGAGACAAGCATCCCGGTGCCACCTCCACTGATCTGATTCTCCACAATGCTATTGGCCTGCGAACCATTCACTATAGAAAGGCTGACTTCTCTCTGATCCTCAATTCGATTACGGAGAATGGTGTTCTCGCTTGACTCAGCCAGCGCGATTCCGAAGGTTCCTCCGAGCACTCGGTTGTCGAGAAATCGGTTTCCCTCTCCGTTTGTGAAAACGAGGCCGATGAGTTCACTCTCGTCCACGCTATTGCGCAGAAGACGGTTATAGTCGGCTCGGTCTCCCTTAATGCCGATGGCGTTTCCCAGGAGATCGTTCCCCATGACGAGGTTCCGGTCGCTATTGTCAAGCCGAATTCCTTCACCCTCGCATCGGAGAATCCGGTTGTATGACAGGGCGTTCTCCGCGCTCTGGAAGAGGAATATGCCAACATCCTCCGCGGCAACAATCTCACTCTCAAGTATACGGTTCTGCGCGGCCTGCTGAAGAGAAATGCCAGCCAAGACGGCATCTTGTATACTGCAACCAATGACTCCGCATCCTGTCACCGCTTCAAGCATAATGCCGATGTTGGAATCAAGCACGGCGCTATCGAGCAGGATGTTGTCGTTCGATCTGCGAATCTTAATACCTGCGATCGAGCTTGACTCAACGCGGCAATTCTTGAATTCATTATCTGTCGATCCCTGTTCCATTGAAATACCAATAGGAATGTCAGTAACGGCAACTTTCTCAAAGACGTTCTTCGAAGACCCGAGAATCTTCATACCGGTTTCAGTGACGTTGGCAACGACAGCGTTGTAGAAGAAGTTTCCGCTGGAGGAAACGATCTCCATACCGATCTTGCCCTCGTGGATTTCAATACCTTGAAGATCGCATCCTCTTGCACCGTACAACTGAATTCCAATCAGCGCTCCGCGGACAACGATTCCCTCCAACTGGCAGTGCGCAGACTCAACCTTCAAGCCAATGCTACGCGCCGATACATCGAGGTTCTTTATGGTAACGCCGTCCGCGCGAATGGTAAGAGCCGGTCTGTCCCCCATGCTCTCCAGGCTCGCTGTCTCACCCATGGAAGTAAGTGTGATATCCGAAACTTCGACGATCACGGATTCCTTGAATGCCTCTTGCTGCGCTTCAAGGACTATGGTCATCCCGGGGGAAGCTTTATCCAGAGCCTCCTGAAGCGTAGCGACATCGCGGGGAACGAAAATCGCGTCGGCTGGAAAGCGGTTTGGGATTGCATATCGTATGCCGAAGAATACGCCAACGGCCACAATAGCAACCATTCCGAAAAGAGCAAGCCCCTTCTTACAAGAAAACCTTTGCATACCTCACACTTTACCACACATAGTTTTGGAGTGCACCTCTCAGGCTAGCCACATTAGGGCCAAGATTGACGCATGCCCTTGCGTCGACTTGTGCTCTTGTCCAAACTCCGCCGGACTGAGACACCCAAAGAGCCGCGTGTAACCTAACCACTGCTGATTGTATGTTAGCTCGATAAACGCGTCAATCATCTCCTTTGCTTCCACAAATGCCCAGTCCTCCGGAACATAGATCTACTTTGCCTTCAGCGTTCTCGCTAAGCTGTCGGTCCCCAACGGCTTGACATGTGCGCTGCTGGCTGTATAATAGTAACGGATATTTTATAATTCTGAAAAGGGCAAACGTACCGCGAGGTGGGGACGCAAAGCCACGGGCCTCATAGGAGAGGCAGCCGGGTTACCAGAGAAACTCTGGAACCTGGTCTTTTGTTTTAAGTGAGAGACAGAGCGAAGAAGAGGACAAATGGTACATGCTGATGACTAGAAAAAGGGTATATTATTCGTGAGAGCGGCAAGTGAAGCTAGGGGCCAGTAGTAGGCCTCAAGCCTTGAAGCAAGAATGGAGGTGCGTGGAATGCTAAAGAGGCCAAAAGGCTGCGGAAGGAATACAAATCCTGGCACGGGAAGTCGGGCAGGCAAGAATCCGTCCCGAAAGGTTCTTATCGGAGGCTTCTTATTATTTGTGGTTCTCCTGGCTGGTTTTGCAATGAGCGTAGTAGCCAATCAGACGCTTTCGGTTGGGGATCACGCCTTTGAATACCTGGGAGTGACCTACAACGATAATGGTACTTCGACGTGGACGTATCGCGTCACTTCAGGAAGAAAACCCGCCCTTAGTCACTGGGTTCTCGAATTCGACCCTTCTTTGAAGGAATCGAATGTAGTCAATGCCTCAGAGGACTACAAGGTGGGTAATGACCCACGCACGGAGCTCTACGGAATCAAGTTTGACGAGGGGTATAAAGACAACGATACACGCGATGTCTTCTTTATCCTTGATGCCTGGTACGCTTTGGCAGATACACGCGTGGGAGTCAAGGCAGGCAAAGATGTACAGGCTGATGCATCCATTACAGGCCCAGCCGCCGAAGTTGTCGTGGCTAATGAGCCGCCGCAAGCAAACGATGATACCGCTACTACCGATGAGAACAACTCCGTCAACATCGACGTCACCGTCAACGACATAGATACTGATGGCGCTATCAACAAGACGACAGTCGACATCACCAAGGGTCCGGAAAACGGTTCGCTGGGTGTGAATTCGACTACGGGAGTAGTTTATTACACGCCGGATCCTGGCTTCTGCGGCAGCGATTACTTCATGTATACGGTCGATGACAATGACGACGCGACCTCCAACGAGGCAACGGTGACGGTGACGGTGATCTGTAACGAGTCGCCGCAGGCTGGCGATGACAGTGCGACCACTGATGAGAACACCTCAGTTGGTATCGACGTCACTGCCAATGACACCGACAGCGACGGCACAATCAACCGAGCGACAGTGACAATCACCAAGAATCCGGAAGACGGTTCGGTGAGTGTACATCCAACCTCCGGAGTGGTCACCTACACACCGAATCTCGGCAGCTGCGACAGCGATACCTTCAAGTACACCATTGATGATAACGATGGAGCAACCTCTAACGAGGCGATAGTCACGGTGAACGTGCTCTGCAACGACCCACCCCTAGCTATCGATGACCTCTACAGCGTACGCGAAGGAGAGATTCTTGATATCCCCTCTTCCGGTATTCTCACGAACGATGTCGACTCGCCGGGAAGCCCTCTTACCGCGATCCTCGTCTCGAACGCTGAACATGGATCGTTGTCCCTCAACACAGACGGCTCGTTTAACTACATCCACGATGGCAGCGAAACATCTGGTGATTCTTTCACTTACAAAGCCAGCGATGGAGTGAAGGACTCAAACGTGGCGTCGGTGAGTATCATCATCAATCCAACGAATGATCCACCGGTGGCTCGGGATGACGATGCTGAGACCGATGAGGACGTGCCGGTGATTGTTTATGTGCTGCCAAACGACAGTGATCCAGATGGAGACACCTTGTCGGTAGACTGGGTATCCCAGCCAGCGAACGGCACGGCATCCAACAGCGGAAGCGAAGTCACCTACACACCTGACCCTGACTTCTATGGAACTGACACCTTCACTTACACAGCTTCCGATGGAAACGGCGGGACTGCAACGGCAACGGTTACAGTCTCCGTCGCAACGGTGAACGACCCGCCAGTTGCTCAGGATGACAGCAGCTCTACCGAGGAAGATACACCGGTGACAATTCTCGTGTTGTCCAACGATAGCGACCCGGATGGCGACGATCTATCGGTGGGAGGGGTAACGCAGCCGTCGAATGGCACGGTATCAAACAATAGATCGAATGTAACATACACACCAGATGCAGATTTCGGTGGCATCGACACGTTCACTTACACCGCTTCCGACGGCAACGGTGGTACGGCAACGGCAATGGTGACAGTCTCTGTCGCAACGGTGAACGACCCACCAGTGGCGCAAGACGACAGCGTTGCCACCAACGAAGACACACCGGTAACCATTCGCGTCTTGGCAAACGATGCGGATCTGGATGGAGACAGCTTAGTGATCCAGTCCAGCACGAAGCCGCTCCATGGTGCTACCGTGCGCAGTGGAACAAACATCATCTACACGCCTACCCCTAAGTTCAATGGAACAGATACGTTTACGTACACAATAGCCGACGGCAAAGGTGGTACGGCAACGGCGACTGTTACAGTTACTGTTATTGCCGTGAACGACCCCCCGCTGGCTCAGAATGATAGCAGCGCTATCGCGGAAGATACTCCGGTGACAATCCTAGTGTTGTCAAACGATAGCGACCCGGATGGAGACAGCCTTGTTGTCGAGTCGGTAACACATCCGGCAAATGGCACGGTATCGAACAACGGTTCGAATATAACGTATACGGCAGATGCCGGTTTCGGCGGCATCGATACCTTTTCTTACACAGTTGCCGACGGCAAAGGCGGAACCAGCACTGCTAAGGTCATCGTGGCTGTCAGCACAGTCAACGACCCACCGGTGGCCCAGGATGACAGCGCTGACACCGACGAAGACACTCTCGTGATGATCCCCATATTGGCGAACGACAGTGATTCAGATGGTGATTTCTTAGTAGTGGAGTCGTTCACTCAGCCTGCCCACGGCTTAGTACTGAATACGAAGACCGCCGTGTCATACATCCCGGATACTGGCTTCAGCGGAATCGAGAAGTTCTCCTACACCGTATCCGATGGAAACGG
>JAYEFP010000247.1:0-4719 GCA_034715975.1 Candidatus Bipolaricaulota bacterium
TGGCTTCCTTCAGCGCGACCGTCCCATCGGAGTAGACCTTGGTAATCTTCTCCGCTCGCAGGAAGAATTCCTGCTCCTCTTTTGCTTTTACAGTTGACTCTGTCATGCACGCCCCCAAACTTACTCCTTGATACAGGTAAGAAACGGGGAGAGGGAGTATTACCCCTCTCCCCGCAGTTTATAAGCGATTGATCACTTGCTACGGCGCGCCAAGAGTGAATTCCGCTCGCACGGCGGCCATCTCGTCACCGGTATCCGCAGTCGGAACGACGACCGTCCCATCGAGAACCCCCGCTTCGAGTTCGGCCACGGCATCCCAGATCCAAGCAGGAATGCTCGCCCGGTTCTGAGCCCAGTTTCCGATGATGGTGTAGAAATCATCGGTCTCAACAGCCCCACCGTCGATACCGAACTGGATGAAGTCCGCCAGATCGCCGATCTTGCTGATTGCCACACCGCCCTCGGCAAGGCCAAGGCTGACAACACCAGGCTCGAACGTACCCTCTGCAACGGCCTTCACCGCGTCGTAACAAGCCACATCGACGCGCTTCATCCCGCTGGCGAGTGCATGTAGTCCGTTACCTAGGTAGTCCTGGTTCGCGTCTACGCCAAAGAAATACGGAGGGCCGAACGTCGTTCCTGCGTTATCATGAAACTCGGTGACCGCTTCCAGGTCGCCAATTCCCAATGGACCAGCAACGTTGTAGATGGCAACCGCGCCCTGGGACAGCATGGCCTCACTGGCTGCCTTACCCAACGCAATGTCGCTGAACGTTCCGGTATACGTATACAGCAATCCGACATCCGGAGTGGTTCCCTTTACTTCCGCGTACTTCTTGATTCCCCAGTCGATCCCGAAGCGATAGCCGGCCTCGAAGTGGTACAGAACCGGGATCTCGATTCCGAGAACTATACCAACATAGTCGTACCCGTACTCCGCCGCGGCCATCGCACCGAGTGCGCCAACCAGCGCCGACATCTCATTCTCGCGGAAGACGATGTTCATGATGTTCGGACCCGTAATCCAACCGACATCGATGATCGCGAACTTCTGTTCCGGGAACTCCGCTGCTGCGGTTCCGAGTGCATCCCCGAGCAGGAACCCGACGCAGATGATGAGTTCGAAATCGCCGGTGCGGGCCACGTTACGCAGGTTTGGCAGGTAATCCGCCGCAGTTGCGCACTGGATCTCGACCATATCGTATCCGAAGTCCTTCGCCGCCTGATCCGTCCCCTTGAAACCCATGTCGTTGAACGAGAGGTCTCCTCGTCCGCCAACGTCTAGTACCACAGCGACCTTGCCCTTCGCAAAGCCAGCCAGGGATACCCCCAGCAGAACAATCAGCAACAGAGCCAGTACTTTCTTCACGAACGCCTCCTTTTCCATTTACGGTGCTGGACCATCCAACACCATGTCTGCGATCACTATTCTACACCTCAATCGACGCAAAACAAAACGTGCGTCCTGTGCACCTTCCTTTACCCTGTTGGCTAACACGATCTGCCGATTTGTGAGCGAGGTGAATATTGTGTACCCTACTCCGTGCAATGACAGGTATTAGCTGGCTGGACTATTCGCTGATGGGCAATGAGGCTTGGCGCTACGGCGCGGTCATCCTGCTGTTCATTGCTTCTTTCCTTCTCTACCGCCTTGTACGGGCACTCTCGCTGCGAATGAGCGCTCGTCTGGGTGACAAGAACGGTAGACAGGCAACGTTCACGGCCGTTCTGAACCTCCTGCGTGGTGGTCTTCCTGTTCTTGCAGTGTGGGCATCGATTCACCTGTTTCGCATTCCGGAATCGGTGAAGGCAACCATCGACCGCTTTTTCTTAGCGATTCTAACACTACTTATCATCTATTTGCTTGCCAAAGCGATCGACGCAATGGTTGCAATTCTCAAGGTGCGCGCAGCAAAGACGCCGTCACCACTCGATGATCAGCTTGTCCCTCTCGGGGGAAAGGTGATCAAAGGGTTCATCTGGACAATCGGGCTTCTCCTTTTTCTCCAGAACGTCCTTGACTACAACATATCCAGCCTGATCGCCGGCTTGGGGGTAGGTGGAGTGGCGGTGGCGTTCGCTGCGCAGGATACGATCGCCAATATCTTCGGAGCGGTGATGATCTTCGTCGATCGCCCGTTCAAGGTGGGAGATGCAGTAAGTATGGAAGGGTACGAAGGAGCAATCGAGACAATCGGCCTGCGTTCCACACGCGTACGCACGTGGGATGGTACACTTGTAGTGATACCGAATAAGACTGTTGCCGCCGCCAACATAACTAACCTTGCCGCTCGTCCAACTAGGAGGACAAACTTCACCATCGGGCTGGTATACGATACATCGACCGAGAAGCTGGAACGCGCCCTCTCTATCCTACGTAAGATTCTCTCCGAGCATCCGGCGACTGCCCAATCGCGCGCCTACTTCAATCGTTTTGGAGACTTCTCGCTTGACATCTTTGCGCAGCACTGGTGCAAAGAGTTAGATTTCGAGGCTTACCTCCGTGCGCTAGAGGGTATTAATCTGGAGATTAAGCGGCAGTTTGAGGAAGAGGGAATCGAGTTCGCCTTCCCAACCCAGACAATTGAGATGAAGGTCACGCAGGACAAGCCCTCGCACAACTGAGCGCTCAGTAATGCGTAACTAGTGATGACAGCAGAAACATCCTCTCCTACCTGCAAAGGCCTTCTGTGGAGGAATCACACTCAGGGCTACAACGAAGACATATCAAAAGGCTGATAGCTGATACCTAGCGGCTGATCGCTAATACATGAGGCAACGAACAACATTCTATCATTCATGAAATTCGTGATTAAACGCCGCTGCATGAGTTCTTGTGTCTTCCGCGTTCATCGTTCCGCGTTCCCCGTTTGCTTTGGAGATTATTCGTGAAGTTCGTGATCTCAAGCCTTACAAGACAAACAGAGCCACAAGAAGATTGATAGCCCCGGCAATCGCTACCGGCAGTGCCATGCGGCGCAGGAATGCGGATATCGATATTGCGAAGTACTCAATTGTAACAGAGACGCACGGGTGAACTGGGCTAATCAAGTATCCTAGGTAGATGGCAAAATACGTGACGGCAAACGCCGGAAGGGATATTGCTCCCTGAGCGGTAACAAATATCGGAACAACGATCGCAATCGGTGCCTGAATTCGGCCAGTGATCATTCCCAGCACAAACCCGATCACAATGCACAAGAGAACTGGCGGCATGTTGAGGCCCGCCAACACCTCTGGCGAACCGGAGAGCGTAAACACGTTCAGAAATAGGAACATCGCCAGTATGATAAGCATGTACTTCCACGCCTTCATCTTTGTCACTATCCCAAGCAACATCTTTTCCCCAATGCGACCAATGATCACTGCCAGCAGGAGACTAACGCTCACCCCAACCGCAGTGCCAACTTCAGGATGCGAGAGATGCAATATTGACTTCATGACAACGTCAACTATAGGAGCGGAAAGAATTATCCCCAACGGGATAAGGAGTCCAGAAAGTGAGAATTCTCCTTCGTAGTTCACCTTTCCCCTAACGCAGCGTAACAAGATGAAGTAGCCAATGGCAACCGTGAGTAGAAACGCTGGAAAGAGAAAGAGTATCGCTTGGTATAGCCCAACCGAGGCGATCTTCGTAGAGGCGATAAGTGACGACCCAAGCGGATATACGAGGAGAAACGCATGCCTAAACCAGACGTTTCCCGCCGCTTTTGTCTCTGCCGATACACCTTCTCCACCTCGCTCGATCAGCGGAGCGGAAAGAAGAGCTCCGCCAGGCATCGGAAGCATGCCAAGGAGTGCGGGAGAGATAGCGAAGAAGGGCCTCTTTCCCATGCGCATGTTTGCGACCAGCCTATCCATCTCTCCCGACTCTTCGAGTGCTCCGCCGATCAGGGGGATGATCCCAACGACGAACGCGATAAGGAGCACCGATGGGTCAGCAAAGGTGTGCGTGAGGGCCATCACCATCTCACTTGTGGAGAGGGTGAACAGGCCGAGGACCAACGCAGCTGCGCTCATCGCGAGCCAGAGACTGTACCGAGAGAGCAAGAGGAGGGCAACGATAGAAAGGGAAAAACCAGTCCAGATCAGCATATTGCTCCTTTTACCGATTGTGCTTACTGCAAAGAGATTACGCCATCTAATGCTTCTTTCCCAGGCAACGACTTGTATTAGTCCAGCGCGCGACGGAGAATACGTGTTAACATGAGCGATTTGAGACAGGCAATCAGAGAGGTACTTGTCGATGGGAAGCTTCCGTGTGCGCGGGCGTTTACCGTTGCAAAGAAGATGGGAGTTGAGCCGATTGATGTCGGGAATATAGCGACGGAGGAATCGATCAAGATCTCACATTGCCAGCTTGGACTGTTCGGTTACCCCGAGGGCGAGCGTCCAGTGGAGAGGATAAAAGATTATGCTACCAACGAGCTACGAGAGGCTATCACCTCGCGCCTGGTAAACGAGCAACTCCCGTGCGTGGTGGCGTGGCAGATCGCCTGTGATCTGAAGATCCCCAAGATGTACGTATCCGCAGCAGCAGAGAATCTCCACATTCGTATCCGTGCCTGCCAGCTTGGCTGCTTTACGTAAAAAAAGGGGACAGATACTGTATTGATTGTCAAGTCCCCTGATTGACGGGCGGGTGGTAAAGCTCACCGGTCTTGTAGACGGTATGGGCGATGAGCAGGAGTTTCCTCGCTGCTGCAGTCCGTGCCACCT
>JAYEFP010000248.1:0-4716 GCA_034715975.1 Candidatus Bipolaricaulota bacterium
GTGCTATCGAGTTCCGTATCGTTGTGAGTGAATGGATGCCTCCAGCTTTGGTCCGCATGGGATGAACAAGACTGCAGTCCGAGGATGGTTTACCACGAAGGGCACGAAGGACACGAAGAGTGGAAGCAAACAAGCTGGCAAATCTGGTCAAAGAGGGAGAAGATTCAGTCCAGATGAACTTCAATGCCAACTGGCGGGGAACAATTGACAGGACCGGCTGTCTCACTCTGCAAGCGCAAGAGCAGGATCAATTGCATCGACGTTTCTTTCGTTCGTGATCTTCGTGTCCTTCGTGGTGAAAGGACCCTGCTATTGATTTAAGCGGAGGCAAATTGTACGCCCATAGTATAACGGTTGCCGTTTAACGCGCTGGGTTATATAATCCAACCCGTGATTCACTCGTTCAAGTGTGAAGAGACCGAAAAGATCTTCGCCCGTCCGCGCTCCCGGAAATTTTCCCAGGAGATCCAGCAGGTAACTTTGCGTAAACTGCGCATGCTGCATCGAGCTGTAGCACTGAATGACTTGCGCATCCCACCGGCCAACCGTCTGGAGAAACTACGCGGGGATCGAACTGGGCAGTACAGCATCCGCATTAATGAGCGATGGCGCATCTGTTTTGGGTGGCAAAAAGGTGATGCGTACAACGTGGAAATTGTTGACTATCACTAGGGAGGACAGTTATGGCAGAAGAGAGGCTCAAGCCAGTGCATCCCGGAGAGGTGCTACTCGAAGAATTCTTGAATCCAATGGGATTGAGTCAGAACCGTGTGGCGCTGGATATCGGGGTGCCTGCGCGACGGATTAACGAAATTGTTCTTGGAAAACGCCGAATTACGGCGGATACGGCGCTACGGCTTGCACGCTACTTCGGCATGTCACCGCAGTTCTGGTTGGGATTGCAGATGGACTATGATCTAGACGTAACAGAGGATGCCATAGCGAAGCGATTAGCGCGAGAAGTGAGGCCATATGCCATATCCAAGTAACTGAAGCCGCATCCTCACACATGCCCATGTTTCACCCACGAGCACTGCAATTGCCGCCATTCGTGAAGCAAGACATCTTACCCAGTCCTTGAATTGAGACGAACAAGCTTCGAAAACATAGCTAGCCACATAAACAACCATTGATTGGTCAATACGGCATGTCAAGGTGCACGAGAAGATCTGAGGGTCTGTGAGATCTTCTCGGCAAGGGATGCTGATATCTTGGGTAGGGATGAGATCTGTTCAACGCTTGCCTGCGAGAGCTTCTGCAATGATCCAAAGTGATTGATCAGGGCAGCCTTTCGCTTCTTCCCCACGCCCGGGATGGCATCGAGAATCGAGCTGAGGTTACGCCGGCCACGCAGCTTGCGATGGTAAGTGATGGCGAAGCGATGTGCCTCATCGCGGATCTGGCGCAGCAACAGCAACGCCTTGCTGTCCTGAGGGAGTATATGCGGCTCGGATTCGCCGGGACGGAACACCTCTTCGTGGCGCTTTGCCAGCCCGATCGCCTCGATTTCATCGAGTTGCAGTTCGGATAACACGTCCACCGCCACGTGCAATTGCCCCTTCCCTCCGTCAATTAGCAACAGGTCAGGGAGGCGTGAGAATTTTCCTTCCGTAATCGCAGGATCGTTCAACTCCGCCAGACCGCGGCGGAAGCGGCGATGCAGAACTTCGGACATCATCGCGTAGTCGTTCGGGCCTTCATCAAGGTGAACCTTGAACCTGCGGTACGCGTCGCGGCGAGGGCGGCCGTCCTCGAAAACGACCATCGACCCAGTCGCCTCTGTTCCTTGTGTATTTGATATGTCGTACGCCTCAATCCTCTGCGGAAATGATGATAACGAAAGTGCTGTGGCAAGTTCGCTCAGGGCCTCGCTCGATTCGCTACGTACGGTTGCCGATTTCTGCTCTCTATTAAGCGAGTAGCGCGCGTTCTCGTTTGCCATCTCAACCAAATGATGCTTCTCTCCGCGCTGGGGGAGCTTGACGTACACACGGCGTCCGCGCAGTGATGTGAGCCAATCGGCGATTCCGGCGGCATCTTTGATCTCGACCGGCAACAGCACCTCCTGTGGAATCAGTGTGGCAGCAACATAGTACTGAGGGAGGAATGCGGAGAGCACTTCGCCCATCGTTGAGCCATCCGGCGCGCGCAGGTGGAAGGTCTCCCTGCCGCTCAGGCGACCATCGCGGAGGCGGAACACCTCCGTGCAAGCGCTCTCTCCCTGAACGGTCAATCCGATCGCGTCGATATCGATTACTCTCGACAACGATACCGCCTGACGTTCGAGAGCATGTGTGACCGCGACCAGCTGATCGCGCAGCTGTGCTGCCTGCTCGAAGTTCTCGCCCTCGGCAGCGCGATCCATTTGCTCGCGCATCCGCTTCAACAGCCCAGTCAGCCGTCCCTCCAAGAGCATCGCTGCCTGGTCGACATCCACCTTGTACTCCTCCTCGCTCACGAGATTTGCGCACGGGGCGAGGCAACGGCCGATGTGATAGTCGAGGCACGGACGGCGCGGTTTATTCAGAGGGAGCTTGAGCGTGCACGTGCGTATGGGGAAGAGCTTCTGCGTCAGTTTCATCGTTGAGCGCATTGCTTTGCTGCTTGTGTACGGCCCGAAGTAGCGGGCACCGTCATCCTTGCGGCGGCGGACGATCATCAAGCGTGGGAACGGCTCGTTCGTGATCTTCAGGTACGGATAACGCTTGTCGTCACGCAAACGTATGTTGAAGTGCGGTTGTAAGCGCTTGATCAGGCTCTCTTCGAGGATGAACGCCTCCGCCTCGGTAGCAGTCTGGATCACCTCGATATCGGAGATCTCCTGCACCAAGCGTCGCGTCTTGCGTGTTAGGCCCTTTTGTGAATGGAAATAGGATCGCACACGGTTGCGCAACACGACCGCCTTTCCCACGTAGATCACATCCCCGTTGGCATCCTTCATCAGATAGACGCCGGGAGATGTGGGAAGGTGCTTCAGTCTGTCGGCGATGCGCTTAGTAGTCGTCATGAGAGTCTTCTTGCATGGTAGCGGGGATACGATGGAGGCTCAAACCTACTAGATGATTCGTGTCAGGCGTGGGTTGGAAGTTATCCCGGGAATCCGTCCCCGTTTGGCGATTGGCCTGCCCTCGATCTCCTTGATGTCAGCGGTGAAGTCTATCGGGTTGGCTCCGGAGATGGCGCTTCCCACTCCAAATGCGTCGACGGGGGCGTTCTTCTCGCGGAACAGGGCGATTCGCGATGCGTCGATTCCGCCGGAGACGACGATTTGCACGTGTGAAAAGCTCTCCTGATCGAGTCGGGCACGCACTTCCTGTACCAACTCCGGCGTTACCCGACCCCGCTCGGCCGGCGTGTCGAGCCGCACTCCCCACAGGCGCTCACCCAGAGCCCGCGCGACACGCAGACTCTCCTCGGCCTCGTCCCTGAATGTATCGACAAGAGCGATCCGTTTTATCTGCGGGTCGATGTATCGATCGAACGCCTCGGTCGCCCGCACCGTATCCCCAATGCATAGGATCAGAGCATGAGGGATCGTGCCGGATGGGATCGTTCCCGCGAGATCCGCCCCGGCTTGTGTGGCACATCCAGCACACCCGCCGACCATGGCCGCGTATTCCAAGCGAGAAGAGACATCCGGGTGAACATGGCGTGTACCAAAGTGGATCACGGGGATCTCTCCTGCCGCCTCGACGCAAGCACGTGCCAAGCTCGCCCAGCCGCTCTCCTGGGCGAGGGTACCAAGGATCGCTGTCTCATAAATGCCAAAAGTACGATACGGACCGCTGATACGCAGGACGACCTCCTTATGGTCCATCGACTCCCCTTCAGGGACGGCCCACACTTCGCTCCCTGCGGGAAGGACACGGGTGAGGATGCTCGTAACCTCGTTTATCCCGCACAGTATCCCGGAATGGGAGGGGAAGATCTCCATAATGACACGCGGATTCAGCCCCTCCTGCTCCAGGATGCGGCGAGCATTCAAGAAGTAGATGTCCGCTGTCTTGCCAGAGAGTATCTGCTCGGATGGTGCGAATCGATCTTCCCCGCTCATCTCTCCTCCTCTCCAGTGATGCGCGCTCCGAAGACGTGTTCCATGTGGTGCAGCGCGAAAGCGTGGGCATCGCTATCGAAGGAAGCGACACAATCACGGCGGACGTCGATAGCGTAACTACGGTAGTAGGCATCGGCCACGGTGTGCATGACGCAGATGTCGGTGCACACCCCGCAGACAGTCAACTCCTTCACCCCCGCCTCCTGCAAGCGCTCGTGCAGGTCGGTAGCGAAGAAGGCGCTGTACGAGCTCGTTTCGATGAGGGTAGAACGAGGAAGATAGATGGCGAGCTCAGGGATTATCTCCGCCTCGGTTGTTCCTCGGATACAGTGTGGTGGAAAGATCTTGAACTCCCTGTCATCTGGGGCATGAGCGTCCGCACTCAAGAAAACGGGAGTTCCTTGTTCCAGCTCCTGTTCAATGAGCCTGCTCACAGAAGGGATTATCTTCCGTGCTTTATCTCCGCAGAACAACGGATACCCATCCTCAAGGAAGCCCCGCTGCATGTCGATCACTAGTAGCGCTCGAGAAGCGTTCATGCCGATCACCCCTTTGTTTCATACTCCTTACGCTTCAGGTACCGTATTCCTTTTCCCTCGCCAAGACCCTAGGACGCCAGGGATTACTGGTCTTCATCCAGCTTGTTCACCGTTCATGTGACT